>NZ_BQXI01000004.1:0-257193 GCF_030158955.1 Acidovorax sp. SUPP1855
TATATCGAGCGGTTCTACAACCCGTTCAGAAAACACTCCAAATTGGACTACCTCAGCCCGGTTCAATTCGAAGAGCGGCAGCGCTTAATGGGCTAGGCAAACCGTCCGGGAAACCGGGGGAAGCCCACTTTGACCCAGCTGGCGCCAATCCGCTGGGGCAAGTGGTCGAGTTTCCCGCGAGTCTGATGCCCGGCGTGGGGGCGGCCGCGCTACTGGAGCGCGTCCGCGTTCTGCAACATGGCAGGTCTCGCAATCCACCGACGCCGATCGAGGCTGCGGCCTTGGCGTTTGCTCAAGGTCCCAGCATCGCGGAGGCTTCTCGTTTGCTGCAGGCCTTCGCTAGGTAGCCGGGGACTCATGTGTACCGTCCCGAAGTGCTGCGCTGCTGCCAAGCTGCCATGCAGGTCGCCGCTCGCGGCACCTCCACTTAGCACGCTGCAGCACTCCAGGCGCGTGAGCGTCAACGTCACATGAGTGAGCAGGCCGGTTTCTCGACGGTCTGTTGGCAGCACCCTGTTGCTCAAAGAACTGGAGGCCGACGTTGCCGTGGTGCTTGAGCCGCAGGCCATGACGGCAGCACACCTGTATGTGGCGCTGACGCGAGGCGCGCGCCTGACGCCGCGGTCATCAGCGCACCGCGACCTCGAGCTGCAGACGCACGTCCTCTACCAGCCCACTCAATTGCTGAGCGAGAGCCGTCCTGTGGTCTCCGCCAGCCACGATCTCGCGGGACAGTGCTGAGGCGTCCTCGAGAGGGTTATCGTAGAGCTGGGTCAGCAGCGCGTTACTCTGCTCTTGAAGCACGGTATCGAACTGCCGGGCGATGTCGGCGAAGCTGGCTCGCATGTCGGCACGCAAAGTGCGGAGCTGCTGCTCGACCTTCTCCTTCGCCTCCTCCTCACGGTAGTTGAAGTAAGCCTCGGCGATTGTCACCAGCGGGCCTGCCACCTTGCCCCCGGCTCTCACCCAACCATCGAGCTTGACCTTCCCCCACGGCTTGAACTTGCCGCCGAAGAACTTAAAGATGCCGGCCAACACCTCCGTCACCTGCTTGGAGTTTTCCGTGACCGCTTTGGCGGCCTTTCGCGCGCCCTCGGCGACGGCCTTCCGTGTCTTGGACGACAGGCCCGCCCCCTGATTGCCGAGTTCTGGCCGCTTGAGATCGACCTCAAACTCCGCGCGCACCCGCTGCGCCAGTGCCGAGCCATCAATCTCGTTAAGCCGCGTCATCAGGTCCCGGGCCAGCTGCCCATGAAGAACGCCGAGCTTGTCGCTGATGTCCTGCACGATGAGCTGCAACGCCCGCTCAACGTCGGCCGCCGCGAGATCCATCTCTTCCGTGCTGGCCCGGTCATCGAGCAGTTTCAACAGCTTCTCGGCCGGCTGCACGAGAAGCGAGTGAGCCTCGCTGCGCAGGTGGCCCAACTCGGTGCGAGCCCGCCCGCGCTCCTCGTTCAAGGCGAACATCTGGCGTCGAACCAGATCCATGGCACGCGAGCGCGAGCCGTCGTCGACAAGCGCTCGGTTGACAGCCTCGTTTAGGACGTCCAGTAGTTGTTGAAGCGGGCGCACCTGCTGCGCCATGACACCGTTGCGGGCGCAAAACTGGTCGATGGCCGCGATCAGCTCCTTAAAGCGCGATGAGGCCAATCGACGTGTGACCTTCTGCGGATCCTCTGCCTTGCGCGACGCCAAGTAGTCGCGTGTGGAGACGACGACCGGGCCGAAGCCATCAACCGGAAGTGGCTTAATCTCCTCGGCCAGCACGCCCGAGATAAACTGCACAGCCTCCTCCGGCGTGCGTCCCGCCAGGTTGAAACGATCGAACTTGTTGACAACCAGGAGCATCTGCCGACGCTTGTCTAGGTCGACCGCGGCATGCATGAAGTACGGCAGGCTTTCAGTATTGAAAAGCTCGTTGGAAATCACGAAGAGCAGCAGATCCGCATCGGTGATTGCCTGCTTGGCGATCTGGTCGTGGCCAGCTTCTCCGGACAGCGTGCCCGGCATGTCCACTAGGAGCAAGTCGCCATACGGATACTCACGCACTTCCGTGGTGGTCACTCCGCCGCCTGTGGGAACTTCCAGCCCCGTCAGTGCTTCGATCAGGCTGCTCTTGCCAACCTCATACACGCCTGCGAGCGCCAACGTGAGCCGCTGAGAGTCAACGGTCACGCGCGCCTCGACAGCGCCCTTCAGGTCCGAGAACTCGGCGCCGGCGGCACCCAGCGTTTCGATGGCGCGGGCCTTCAAGGTGCGCGCGGCCTGCCTGGTTTGTTGAAAGCGGATTTCGGTCATTTGGATCCTCGAGTATTTACTTCCCGGGCACGTATGACGATGGACGTGCCGAGGACTTCTTCTGCAAGCATCACGTTGCGACGATGGCGGCCGTAGACAGCACCCGCTTCGCGATGCGGGAGCGTTACTCGCACGCCAATGCCGGATGCAACTTCGACTCCATTGAGCGGTGCCCTGCCGGGAGCCAGCGCCTCGCAAACCATGCGCGGAGACAGCCCGCCAACGTCTTCTTCAATGACGTCCACCGGAAAGCCAGTGTGTTCGCGCAGCGTGCGGATGAACTCTCCACCACGCCCCAGCACCAGTCCCATGACAGGGCGTCGTCCGTCGCCCCGCACCAAAATCTTGGCGCGGTACTGCATCCATTGCGATGCGTCCACCAGCGTGGCCCGCCCATCCTGGAAGGCAGGGTGCATAGAGCGCAGCAATGCGTCAAATGACTGTCGGGAGAGCGCATGACGTGCGCGGTGCAGCTCGCCCACGAGCGCCCGACCTTGCTGTGAAACAGACTGCAGCGCCTGCGAGTAGGCGTCCAGCAATTGCTCCACCTCGTCTCGCGTGGGTCGCACGAGGTCATGCACCCAGGTGACCAACTCGTCATGAAGTGTCCGGTGGCGTTCCCACAAGTTCTGGCGCATCTGCTCGCGCAGCCCACGCTGGGCGCCCTTTCGATCATTCAAGCCGCTGGATGTCACAAGGTCGCCGGCCTTGCTCGTCACACGGCTCGCGACGTAACCACCGATCACCCCGCCCAGCAGGCCAAGCAGGCCTCCGATGGCGCCACCAACTGGACCGCCAATCGCAGTACCTGCAGCTCCGCCGAGTTGCGCGCCCGCCCAGGCGCCACCAAGGCTGGCCGCCGCGGAGCCTACCGTGCGAATGCCCTTGCCCAAGCGCAGTTTCCAGGCACCGGTGTCCAACTCGGCGTCAGCGAGTCCGAAGTCGCCCTGGTCGTCTACCGCTGCGAGCGACACAGCCGCGCTCAGGTCCTGCCCCAGCGAGTCCCGGAAGTACTCCAAGTTGCGCCGCGCACGGTCGATCACGTCCCGTTTGAACTCCTTGCAGCGCTTCTCCACTTCGTCCCAGCGACAAGCATGCTTGTATGCCTGACTGACCGAGCCCGTGCGGTCTTCCCGGGCGAACGCCCAAGCTAGCTCATGAAGGTCTTCGTGGACCTTGCGGAAATGATCCTTGAACCCCTCCAAGTCCCGCTGAGAATCCTGAACCACTCGGCTGAAAAGACGACCAGCCTCTTCGCGCTTGCGGGTCAACTCCACAAGCTGCCGCTCGATCGCCGGCAACTCGGCCTCCAGTTCCGCGGCAATGCTTTGCGCGTAATATTGCAGCGAATCGAACGCCGCCGTGGCGCGGATCGAAACGCCGCGCTGGTCGATGATGCTGGCGATGTAGCCGATAACCTCGTCGACGCGACTCTCTCGCCAGAGGTACTCTCGCTCCGTCGGGTCTGCGGCGCGCTGAGCCTCGAACGCCGCGTTCGCACAGAACGGGATAACCACAGCCGGGTCGTTGGGGAACACCTCCCTCAACCGTTCGCGGATGAACGTAATCCGCTGCTCCATCTCCTGCGGGTCGAAAGCGTCCTCTGCCTCTCCCGACAAAATCAGGTTGTTCGCCCCCTTCACGTTCAGCAGCACCACGAGGTGTTTGTTCTGCCCTCGCACCTCGCGCATGCGCAGAAACAACTCCGGCTCGATGGAGTCATCGGTGACGACCATGCAGATCAGGTCGGCCCGATCAACGTATGCCTGGGCGACCCCGTAGAGGTCCTCCCTGAAGCCCAGCAGGCCTGGCGTATCGATCAGGGTGATGCCGTCCCAGCGCTCGCCACGCACATCGCGGGTGAAATCTGGATCGCCGGCACCAATGGTGCTGCCATCGCCGGCGGTGAGCGCCTCGATCGTCGTCGACTTGCCGGCCATGGTCTTACCAAAAAACATAACCGTGAACTCGTTCAGGTCTAGGCGTCGCTGATGGTGTGCCGCGCGCAAATCATAGAAGCGGCTGCGAATTCGGTCGCGCTTCTCGGTCACCAGAGGTGCGATGGCCTCCTTTATCGCCGCGTCACGCGTGTCGCTCATCGCCGCATGCTGCGTCGCGGCCTCAGCCAACGCCTTGTCGAAGTGTTTGAGTGCCGCCTGGATTTGTTCGAAGACCGGCTCGGCCTCATCGAACTTCGACTGCGCCACCTGGCTGCAGCGCGCCAGCGCCTGCGCAAGGTGTAAGCGCCCCAGACGCGGTGGCTTACGAGCCGGTCCGCCCAAGCGGACCGGAGGTCTGCGGATCTCTATCGACGGTTGTTGGGCTCTTTTGGCCAGTCGATTGGGCATCGTCTTTGAACTCCCTCATTCGTTCATGACCAAATGTTGGCCGCCGCAAGCCGCGATTTCCGCGACTTGCGGGCAACCTGGCGAGCGTCACGTGCGCATTCGCTAACGCAGTGAACTATTTGACATTCCATCCGCGACGCGGCCGGAGCTACTCGATGTGGCGACGCACGAGGCTGACGACGAAGGCGCTGGACAGGACGATCCCAAGCAGACCCTCGAGCACCGCGAGGAATCGCGCGAAACCCATCGGCGTGATGTCTCCGTATCCAATCGTCGTGAACGTCAGGCCCGAAAAGTAGAGGGCTTCCAATACAGTCTCAACGTTCTTCCCGTCGTACTTCAGCTCGCCGTATAGGTACGCGAAGGCAAAAAGGATGATCGTGGCTGCGGCTAAGCCTACGACACGTATGGGCTTGACCAAGGCTCCCGTCAGGAAGATCAATACAGTGCTCAAGTGGCCGGGACTTTCGGCGCGCGCGCGCAGGTACTTTAGCTCCGCCGCATCCCGTCGGCTGAAGCGGTCCTCGGAATGTTCCTGCAAGAAATTCAAGGTCTCGGCGAGGCGCCGCACAGCCTCGCCGCGACTGATCTCATCAGCCGCCTCGTCAAACGAGCGTCGCGGGGGAATGCTGAAAGGTCTGAATGCAGCGGAGCCACGGCGCAGCCACGTCCATGACTTGGGGCGGTGGAGGAGCGAAGGCAAGTCCACCTGCCCGGGTGGGAACCGAACCGACTTGAACTTGCCATCGGTGACTTCCAGCGTGCCGAGCTGGTTGTATGCCACTGACAGCACATCACAGGTGAGTCGCGTCAACTGGGTGGAGGCGAAGGCACAACCACTCAAGTGCAAGTCATCGCACTGAAAATTGTCAAATCTGAGCAGGGGCGAGCGAACATCCGTCAGGCTCGCAGGAGACACCGTGAAATCATTGCCGTAGACGATCAGCCTATCGCCGACGACCACCGTATCCAGGCTTAGGCTGAGGGGGCGGCCGGTCTTGTTCCCAATGATCAGTGAACCCAGGAACGCGCAGTCCCTGATGATGATGTTGGAGCTGTTCTGGAGGAGTACCTCTTCGCAGTCAACGATTACCTCCCGAATCTTGAACTCCGGCGGGTACCACCGGTTCTCTTCGTCTAGTCCGAGATCCTGAGCGGTGACAACTTGGAACTCGGCGTCGTTGTGCTTGATGACCGAACGCCCGCCGATCCATTCACGCAGGCTCTGCTGGTCTTGAATTCCGTTGTCGCGCAGCAGATCCAGCAAGTGGCCTATCTGCTTGTGGCGGTACGGACGGGCGCCGTCACCGTTTTCGAAATACTGGGGTACCACGAAATCTCTCCTCCATTAAATCTCGCCGACTTGTTCTTGGCAAACCGCCTAGCACCGGGACAAGTATCTCCAACGGCGGTTCCCTTCTGTAAGGGGAATAGCTGTTGCATCTGGGGCTAGTACCCCTGCTCAGTGTTTGGCGAAATCCTCCTCGTTGAGACGTGGTTGCCAGGAGCGATCAATATCAACGGCTACCGCTTCAACAATACCAGCGTTCCGAAAGATGCATCGGATGTCTTGGTGGGGGTGCTGCTAGCCATCAATGTTCTGCTTGTCGCCATTTTTGGTCGGTGGCGGTTCCCGCACCGGCCGCGATATGCGGCGTAGTCTTCAGCAATCGGGCCGCGTCGCCTCCGGAGCTCGCTGAACTGGGACGTTAACCGTCATCCTCTCGGCACCTCATCTGGACTTGTGCGATCTCAACTACGGTTCGCAGGCGCCAGTTCGACGCCGTCAGCTGCCGAGGTTCACTGCGCGCCGGCTGGGCCTGCGGCCCCCGACCGTCCGTAGGTCTGCTTCACCCTAGACAGCAGTTATCGCTGATTGCGAATTGACCGGTGAGCGGACGCCGGCTTTAGGTCCCCCAGAGCGTGAGCCCGACTTCATGAGGTGGAAGACGGCAATCGCTGCGAAGCGGTTGTCCGCGACGGATGGGCAAATAAAGGCTCTTGGTTGGTTGCGACCGGTCCAGCTGTCAAGTTCAGGAGTCACGAAGGAACGGACTGTGTGGCTGGCAGCGCATGAGCCAAGCCCTGGGTTGTTGGAGGGCGGCATCTCATCATCGGAAGCCTCGTCTTCGCGCTTTTTTCGCTCCCGGCTTTGCCAAGTCTTCAAAAGTAGTACATAATAGCGTTCTTCCAACGGAGGGTTGTCTGACAAGCCTCTTATGGATCAAGGAGTTAGGGCGGAAGCGAGCATCTCGTTTCCCGCTCCGATTTGCAAGGGAGGCTTAGGCTTCCCTTTTTTATTGTGCGAATCGGTTGTTCTTTGGATTGGCCGATCCGCATTGGCAGCGTTGCGCACCTGCGTGGCCCGGGTTACGCTTGAATGCAAGGTGCGCGCCGCGCAGCCGGCGCCCCGATGGTGAAATTGGTAGACACTGCGGACTTAAAATCCGCCGCTTCCTGAAAAGGGGCGTGCCGGTTCGACCCCGGCTCGGGGCACCACTACGATTCGATCATGTCAAGTTACAACGCTCCCTTTGAAATCCATGTCCACGGCCAGGTGCAGTTGCGGGCCGATACGGGGTTCGACCAGTTGCAAGAGGCCTTGAAGCCGCTCTGGAAGTACGCCGGGGCCCGTTCCTTGGCCGATGGTGCGGCGAGCGCCTATGAGGAAGAGCCCGGCATCCAGTTCGACGCCAAGGAGCACACCCTGCAAATCTGCTGGACGGTGCGTGGCGACGAAGACTTCCGCCAGTCGCTCGACGAGATGTGCATGAGTCTCAACGAGTTGTCGGAGCAGGGCGCGGCCATCGAGGTCACGTTCTACGACACCGACTTCGACGAGGACGAAGAGGATGACGGCACCGAAGCGCGTGACGACTTCCTCATGCTGTTCGTGGGGCCGACCCCCGCGGCCATCATGCAAGTGCAGCGCGATCTGCTCGTGCAGGATGTCGTGAACATGATGGAGCGCCACTTCGACGGCGCCGAACTGGGCGGCGTGGTGGCCGAGATCGACAAGCTGTTCTCGCAGCGTTTCGATGCCCTGGTGAACTCGCTGGAGATCGGCAAGCCGCCACGCGGCAGCGGCGGTTCCGGCGGTGGCCATGGTGGCAGTGGCGGGCGCCGCCCCCGCCATCTGCACTGAGAGCGCACGCATCTTCTCGAAAGACCCGGTGGCCTCTCATCCAGAGGCGGCCAGCGGGTCGGGACCGATGGCGATCGAACTGCCTTACCTTCGTGCGTACCCGGATGCCTTGCAGGATCAGGTGCGCACGCTCATCGCCGAAGGGGGCCTGGCGGCCCTGCTGCAGCGGCGCTATCCCCAGGCGCATGCCGTGCGCACCGACAAGGCGCTGTACCAATACGCCGCCGACCTGAAGGCGCAGCATCTGCGCAAGGCCGATACGGTGCAGAAAGTGGTGTTCGACAGCAAGATCCATGTGGTGCGGCACGCGCTGGGGCTGCACACCTCGTCGGCGCGCGTGCAGGGCGGGCGCCTGACGGCACGGCACGAGATCCGCATCGCCTCCATGTTCAAGCAGGCACCGGAAGAGTTTCTTCGCATGATCGTCGTGCACGAATTGGCCCACTTGCGCGAGAAGGACCACGACAAGGCCTTCTACCAGTTGTGCGAGCACATGGAGCCCCGCTACCACCAGTATGAGTTCGATACGCGTTTGTATCTGACCCACATCGAGCATGCGGGTGAGCGCCTCTGGGGCGTCTGATGGCTGTTGCGTCTGCTATTTTTTTTGTAGCTAGACGCCGGGAAATTTATTGCGCCAGAGCCCGATTGGCTTCATGAGCCATTGCACCTGCACCATCCGCCGGCACGGTGGCCGTGCTGCAGCATCGGGCCGGTAGCTGCAGCCAGCGCTGGGCTGCGGCCTGCAGGGGCAGCAGCGAGCCTGTGGTGATCAGTTGCATGCGGTCGCATGCGGCGGGGATCTCGTCGCCGGGGTCCGCGAGGAGGCCGGTCGCCTGCAGCAGGCGGCGGGTTTGCCTGGCGACCGGCTCGCCGGTGTCCACCAGGCGCACCGCCGGGCCGATGAGGGCGCGCAATTCTTCTTCGGCGAACACATAGTGAGTGCAGCCCAGCACCAGGGTGTCGATGTGGCCTGCCGTGGTGCCGAACGCACCCATGGCGGCGATGTAGCGCGTGCACAGTTCGCGCACCTCGGAGGATTCGGCGGCGTCAGGCACCGCATGTTCAGTGCTGCGTTCGATGGCGTAGGCCAGCCCGTCGCAGGGCTGCACCACGAATTCGGCCTGCGACTGCAGCGACCCCAGCAGCAACGCGAACTTGCCGCTGGTGAGCGTGCCCCGCGTGCCGATGACGCCGATGCGCCCGGTCTGACTGAGCGCCACCGCGGGCTTGATGGCCGGCTCCAGGCCGACGAGGGGCAGGTCCGGGCATTGGGTCCGGACCTCGTGGATGGCGGCGGCGGTGGCCGTGTTGCAGGCGACGACCAGGGCCTTGATGCCGTGCACCGCCTGCAGGTAGCGGGTGATGGCGTGGGTGCGCGCGGCGACATAGGCGTCGCCCCGCTCGCCGTAGGGCGCGTGGCCGCTGTCCGCCAGGTATACGAAGCGCTCGTGCGGCAGTTCGGCCTGCAGCGCGCGCAGCACGCTCAGGCCGCCGATGCCGCTGTCGAACACACCGATGGGGCGTTGCTGCGAGGTGGGCGTCATGCGTGCCTTGGTGCCATGTGAACGGAAAAATCAGACAACTCCGGCGGCCCCAGCGGCTGCTGGGCCGATCCGCGGTCCGGGGCCGCCACCAGGCGACGCCTGGAGCCGCCGCCAAGGCCGGAGAGGGAGTTCAAGCGGCGACGAGGTCGATGGACTTGAACTCGCCCGTGGCGATGCGCTTTTGCCACTCCGCCGGGCCCGTGATGTGGGCGCTGGTGCCGCCCGCGTCCACGGCCACGGTCACGGGCATGTCCACCACGGTGAACTCGTAGATGGCTTCCATGCCCAGATCGGCAAAGCCGACGACCTTGGCTTCCTTGATGGCCTTGCTGACCAGGTAGGCGGCGCCGCCCACGGCCATCAGGTAGGCGCTCTGGTGCTTCTTGATGGCTTCGATGGCGACCGGGCCGCGCTCGGACTTGCCGATCATCGAGATCAGGCCCGTTTCGGCCAGCATCATCTCGGTGAACTTGTCCATGCGCGTGGCGGTGGTCGGGCCGGCGGGGCCCACGGCCTCGTCCTTGACCGGGTCCACGGGGCCCACGTAGTAGATGACGCGGTTGGTGAAGTCCACGGGCAGCTTCTCGCCCTTGGCCAGCATGTCCTGGATGCGCTTGTGCGCGGCATCGCGGCCGGTCAGCATCTTGCCGTTGAGCAGCAGCGTGTCGCCCGGCTTCCAGCTCGCCACTTCTTCCTTGGTGAGGGTGTCCAGGTTGACGCGGCGGCTCTTGTTGTAGTCGGGCGCCCAGTCGATCTTGGGCCACAGGTCGAGCGAAGGCGCCTCCAGATAGGCAGGGCCGGAGCCGTCCAGCACGAAGTGCGCGTGGCGCGTGGCGGCGCAGTTGGGGATCATCGCCACGGGCTTGGAGGCGGCGTGCGTGGGGTACATCTTGACCTTGATGTCCAGCACGGTGCTCAGGCCGCCCAGGCCCTGCGCGCCGATGCCCAGGGCGTTGACCTTCTCGTACAGCTCCAGGCGCAGTTCCTCGACCTGATCGAGCTTTTCGCCGCGCGCGGCCTTGGCCTGCAGCTCGTACATGTTCAGGTCGTCCATCAGGCTTTCCTTGGCCAGCAGCACGGCTTTTTCCGCCGTGCCGCCGATGCCGATGCCCAGCATGCCGGGCGGGCACCAGCCGGCGCCCATCGTGGGCACGGTCTTGAGCACCCAGTCCACCAGGTTGTCGCTGGGGTTCATCATGACCATCTTGGACTTGTTCTCGCTGCCGCCGCCCTTGGCCGCGACGGTGATGTCCACGGTGTCGCCCGGCACGATCTGCGTGAAGATCACCGCGGGCGTGTTGTCCTTGGTGTTCTTGCGGGCGAACTGCGGGTCGGCCACGACGCTGGCGCGCAGCGTGTTGTCGGGGTGGTTGTAGCCGCGGCGCACGCCTTCGTTGATGGCGTCTTCCAGGCCGCCGGGAAAACCTTCCCAGCGCACGTCCATGCCGATCTTCAGGAACACGTTGACGATGCCGGTGTCCTGACAGATGGGGCGCTGGCCGGTCGCGCTCATCTTGCTGTTGGTGAGGATCTGCGCCATCGCGTCCTTGGCCGCCGGGCTTTGCTCGCGCTCGTAGGCGCGCGCCAGGTGGGCGATGAAGTCGGCGGGGTGGTAGTAGCTGATGTACTGCAGGGACGCAGCAACGGACTCCACGAGGTCGTGGTACCGGATGGTCGTGGTCATGGTGGGGTGTGTTTTTGGGGAAAGAACGAACCGCGCAATTATCGCCGCCCGCTCCGGACGGCGCTGGCGGCGGTCAGCCGCGGGGGGCGGCGTCGAACGGCAGGCTTTCGAGCGCCTCGAGCCCGCCGATCACGGAAGGCGCGAAATCCGCCGAGCCTTCCGGCTTGTCGCCCTGGGCCCAGGCCAGCAGCACGTCCGCCGGCATGGGGCGGGCGTAGAAAAAGCCCTGCAGCTCGTCGCAACGCATGGCCAGGAGGATGTCGCGCTGGCCGCTGGTTTCCACGCCCTCGGCCACCACGCGCAGGCCCAGGGCGTGGGCCAGCCGCACCACGGCATCGACCACGGCGCGGGCGTCTTCTTCGTGTTCGAGGTCGTTCACGAAACTGCGGTCGATCTTGAGCTGCTGGGCCGGCAGCTGGCGCAGGTAGTTCAGGCTCGAATAGCCGGTGCCGAAGTCGTCGATGGACAGGAACACGCCGATGCGCGCCAGGCCTTCGAAGGTGCGCTGCGTGGCCTTGGTGTCCTCCATGGCCACCGATTCGGTGATTTCGCACAGCAGTTGCGAGGAATCCAGGCCATGGAACTGCAGGGCGTGCTCGATGCGCTCGGCCAGGCCGCTTTCGCGCAGCTGGTGCACCGACAGGTTGATCGCCACGCGCATGCGCAGGCCGCTGCGCGCCCAGTCGGCCATCTGCCGGCAAGCCTCTTCGATGACCCAGGCGCCCAGCTGGCCGATCAGCCCGAAGCGCTCGGCCAGGCCGATGAACACCAGCGGGCTCACCATGCCGCGCTTCGGGTGGTGCCAGCGCAGCAGGGCTTCCACGCCGTTGATGCGGCCGCGCTTGCCGTCGATCTTGGGCTGGTAGTGCAGGGCGAGTTCGCCGCGCGCCAGGGCGTGGCGCAGGTCGTTCTGCAGCTCCAGCTGGTCGGATGCGTCGGAGCCCATGTGGGGCTCGAACATGGCGTAGCCGTTGCCGCCCGCGCGCTTGGCGGCATACATGGCGGCATCGGCATTGGCGACCAGCTTGTCGCGGTCGCCGTGGTCGGGGTGCAGCACCACGCCGATGGAGCAGCCGATCTGCACCTGTCGGCCCGCCACCTGGAAGGGCAGGGCGAGCGCTGCCAGGATGCGGTTGGCCACCACGATGCAGTCGGCCGTGTTGCCCACGTCTTCCAGCAGCAGCAGGAATTCGTCGCCGCCCACGCGGGCCAACGTGTCGCTTTCGCGCGCCTCGGCGCGCAGGCGCTGGGCGGCTTCCGACAGGATGGCGTCGCCCGCGGCATGGCCGAAGGAGTCGTTGATGGGCTTGAAGCCGTCCAGGTCCACGAGCAGCACGGCCAGGCGGTCCAGCACGCGGTGGTGGTTGGTGCGCTCCAGGCGCAGCAGCGCGTGGGCGAGGCGGTCTTCGAACAGCAGGCGGTTGGGCAGGCCGGTGAGCGCATCGGCGAACGCGCGCTTTTGCAGCTCGGCATTGGCCTGCTGCAGCTTGGCGTTGCTGTCCTGCAGCGAGCGGGTGAGCCGGCGCGCGACGTTCTGCAGCCGCGCATCGAGGATGGAGATGAACAGCGTGCTGAGCATCAGCAGCAGCGTGAAGATCGCCACCATGGCGGCCAGCCCCGAGCCGCCCAGCGAATTGGCGCTCAGGCACACGGTGCCCTGCGGGAACTGGGCGGCGGCCATGCCGAGGTAGTGCATGCCGCAGATGGCCAGCGCCATCACCAGCGAAGCCGCGGCCTGGAACACCCTGCGCCGGTTGCCGTGCATGCCCCGCAGTGCCTGGAACAGGTAAAGCGCCGTGGCCGAGGCCAGCACCGCGACGGCCACCGACAGGGCGACGTAGAAGCCGTTCCACACGATGCCGATGGACAGGTGCATGGCGCGCATGCCGATGTAGTGCATCGCGCTGATGCCCGCGCCCATGGCAAGCGCCCCGACGGCCAGGTGCCGGCGCCGAACGCGCTCCATGCTGGCCAGGCCCAGCGCGACGGCCGATGCCGCCACGGCGGCCAGCCAGGACAGGGCGGTGATCGCGGGGGTGAAGCCCAGGGCGATGGGCAACTCGAACGCCAGCATGCCCAGGAAATGCATGGACCAGATGCCCGTGCCCATCACCAGCGAACCCGCGGCCCACCAGGCCAGTCCGATGCGGCTTTGGGAGGTGCGCACGCGGCGGGCCAAGTTCAGCGTGACGTACGAGGCCAGCAACGCCAAGGCGAACGACGCCGCCACCACCAGCGGATCGTGGTGCGACGGCAGGAAGCCGGTCAACGGTGGGGCGAGCGGGGAGGGCATGGAAGGTGCGGCGGCAGCGGGCGCCAAAGGTGTCCAAGTGTATCCACCGCAGGCTCTCCCGGGGGCCGGGAGGGTCTCTGCGCCACGCGGTCCCCACCGATGAGAATGGTTTTGTTTCGCGTTATGCTTTTGGACGATGCGCACCCTTGTGCGCCCTTCGTTTCTTCACCACCGGACCCGCCAGACATGACCTCCCGCATCGAACGCGACACCTTCGGCCCCATCGAGGTGCCGGCCCATCAGCTCTGGGGCGCGCAGACGCAGCGATCGCTGCAGAACTTCGACATCTCCGGCGAGCAGCAGCCGCGCGAGATCATCCGGGCCCTGGCGCAGGTCAAGCGCGCCTCGGCCGTGGTCAACCAGGCGCTGGGCCTGCAGGACGCGAAGAAGACCGACGCCATCGTGGCCGCGGCCGACGAGGTGATCGCCGGCCGGCACCCCGGCGAGTTCCCGCTCGTGGTCTGGCAGACGGGCTCGGGCACGCAGACCAACATGAACGTCAACGAGGTGCTGGCCAACCGCGCCAGCGAGATCCTGGGCGGCGAGCGCGGCGAGGCCCGCCTGGTGCACCCCAACGACGACGTGAACCGCAGCCAGTCGAGCAACGACGTGTTCCCCACCGCCATGCACGTGGCGGCGGTGGAAGCGCTCACGCACCGGCTGCTGCCCGCCCTGGCCAAGCTGCGCGCCACGCTGGCGCAAAAGGCCGAGGACTTCGACGGCATCGTGAAGATCGGCCGCACCCACCTGCAGGACGCCACCCCGCTCACGCTGGGCCAGGAGTTCTCGGGCTACGTGGCGCAGCTCGATCACGGCGAGCGCCACGTGCGCGCCGCGCTGCCGCACCTGTGCGAACTGGCCCTGGGCGGCACCGCCGTGGGCACAGGCCTGAACGCCCCCAAGGGCTACGCCGAGCAGGCCGCGGCTGAACTGGCGCGCCTGACCGAGCTGCCGTTCGTCACGGCGCCCAACAAGTTCGAGGCCCTGGCCTCGGTCGATGCCCTGGTGCATGCGCACGGCGCGCTCAAGACACTGGCCGCCAGCCTGATGAAGATCGCCAACGACGTGCGCTGGCTGGCCAGCGGCCCGCGCAGCGGCATCGGCGAGCTGAGCATTCCCGAGAACGAGCCCGGCTCGTCGATCATGCCGGGCAAGGTCAACCCCACGCAGAGCGAGGCGGTGACCATGCTGGCCGCCCAGGTGTTCGGCAACGACGTGGCCATCAACTTCGGCGGTGCCTCGGGCAATTTCGAGCTGAACGTGTTCCGCCCCATGGTGGCCCACAACTTCCTGCAGAGCGTGCGCCTGCTGGCCGACGGCATGGTGAGCTTCAACGACCACTGCGCCGTGGGCATCGAGCCCAACCGCGACCGCATCACCGAGCTGGTGGACCGCTCGCTGATGCTGGTGACCGCGCTCAACACGCACATCGGCTACGACAAGGCGGCCTTCATCGCCAAGAAGGCGCACAAGGAAGGCACCAGCCTGCGCGAGGCGGCCGTGGCTTCGGGCCATGTGACGGGCGAGCAGTTCGACCAATGGGTCGTTCCGGGGAACATGGTCGGCCGCTGAAGGCCGGCCGCTGAGCGGGCTCTGAAAAGGCGCCAGCGCCCCGTCGCCCGCCGGCTCAGTGCGTGGTCTTGCGCGCGCGCGGAGCCCGCACCGAGCGGTCCTGGTGCCGCAGGAACGCCAGCAGCCGCCGCTCGGCGGCCTGCAGCGCGCGCGGCGTGTTCGTGCCGCCGATGCGCTCCCACAGCACCTGCATGTCCGGCCCGGCGTCGGACGTGAGCCGCGACCCCAGCGCCAGCACCGAGGGGTGCACGTACGACTTCTTGCACACGGCCGGCGTGTTGCCCAGTTGCCGTGCCACCTCGATCAGGATGTGCTTGGCCGTCACCGCGGGCGCGCCGGGCTGGTGCGAGCAGGCCAGCCGCGTCAGCTCCAGCGCCTGTACAGTGCCGTGCCAGGTGCGGAAGTCCTTGGCGGTGAAGTGCTCGCCCTCCTGCGTGCCGGTGATCTCGCGCAGGTAGTCGTTCACGTCGCCGGAATCGACGGCATGCAGCGCGCCGTCTTCTCCCTCGTACTGGAACAGTTCCTGGCCCGGCAGCTGCTGGCAGCGGCGCACCACGCGGGCCACGCGCGGGTCGTCGAGCGTGGCCTCCTGCTGCACGCCGCTCTTGCCGCGAAACCGCAGCTGCAGCTGGCTGCCGCGCAGCGCCGCATGGCGGGTGCGCAAGGTGGTCAGGCCGTAGGAGCGGTTGGTGCTGGCGTATTCCTCGTTGCCCACGCGCAGGTAGGTGGTGTCCAGCAGGCGCACCAGCGTGGCGAGCACCCGCTCGCGGGACAGGGTGGGGCCCGACTTGGCCCGCAGGTCGCGCGCCACCCGGGCGCGGATGCGGGGCAGGGCGCGGCCGAAGGCCTGCATGCGTTCGAACTTGGCCTCGTCGCGCTGCAGGCGCCAGTCGGCGTGGTAGCGGTACTGGCGCCGGCCGCGCGCATCCAGCCCCGTGGCCTGCAGATGGCCGTTGGGCAGCGGGCAGATCCACACCTCGGTGTAGGCGGGCGGGATGGCCAGGCGCTGGATGCGGGTGATCTCGTCCGGGTCGGTCAGCCATTGGCCGTCGGGCTGGCGGTAGCGAAAGCCCTCGCCCTTGCGCTCGCGGCTCAGGCCCGGCATCTCGGGGTTGACGTAGCGCAGTCCACGGGCCAGGCGGGTGGCGGGCGGGCGGGCCGGTGAAGCGGCGGCAGGGGCGGTTGCGGTGCGTGGCATATGGGAAGGCAGGCGGTGCGGCAAAAAGGGGGCGCGAAGCGCGCCCCCCGATCTCAGCCCAGCCGGCGCGGGCCGGCTGTAGGAGGCAGCCCGCTGCGCCGGTGGGAGTGCATCCGCGCCGCGTCGGTCCGTTGGACGCTCACGCCGCGGCCCATGGGTAAAAATGGCCTGCAGTGCAATATCCACTAGGGCATTGCGCTATGAAAAATATAGCATTCGAGGTCGATGCAGCGGCGGGTGCAGCGGTGGCTGCCGCGCCGCCGCATGCATCGCCCGGGCCTCAGAACCGCGCCGTGGCCCCCACGAAATAGGTGCGCCCGCCGTTGTCGTAGTTGCTGCCCAGCTCCCGCGTCTGCTTGTCCGCCACGTTGAGGATGCCGGCCCGCAGGGTGAAGGTTTCGTTCAACCGGTAGCTGGTGGTCAGGTCCACGGTGGTGTAGGCCTTGGCGAAGGTGGTGGCCGCGCCGGTGACGACGAGTTCCTTGCCCACGTAGCGGGCGCTGGCGTCGGCGGTCCAAGCCGGGGCGATGCGCCACTGCAGCGACGAATACACGGTCAGGCGCGGCACGGACAGCAGCGAGGCGCCGGTGGTGAGGTTTTTGGACTCGAACATCTTCGTGGCATTGGTGCGCCAGTCGAGCGACGGCGCCAGCGGCACGGTGGCGTTGGCCTCCAGCCCGCGCGTGCGGGCGCGCTGGGCGTTGGCCATGCGCGTCCACCAGAAGCCGTTGTACAGGCCCAGGGGCTGGTAGTCGATCTTGTTCTTGAAGTCGGTGTGGAAGTAGGTGGCGCCGAAGGCCCAGCCGCCCTGCTCGTAGCCCGTGCCCAGCTCGAAGTTGGTGCTGGTCTCGGGCTGCAGGTCGGGGTTGCCGGCCATGTAGCAGCCGCGCGTGCCGTCGGCATTCACGCGGGTGCTGGTCCAGCCCAGGCCCGCCAGGCTGCGGCAGCCGTTGCCGCCGGACTGCGTGGCGGCATTGGGCGAGTTCTCTTTCAGGCCCGGTGCCCGGAAGCCGCGCGACACGCCGGTGCGCACCGTCCACGCCGACGCCGGGTGGTAGACGAAATAGGCGCGCGGGCTCCAGTTGTTGCCGTACTTTTCGTGGTGGTCCATGCGCAGGCCGAGCGTGAGCGCCAGGTTCTCGCGCAGGAAGATCTGGTCCTCGCCGAACAGCGCCCAGGTGGTGGCCGACAGGGACGATCCCGACACCGGCCGCCCGCTGTAGTCGATGGGGGCGAGGCCGATGGTGTCGCGGTTGTCCAGTTCTTCCTGCTTCCATTGCAGCCCGGTGGTCAGCATCTGGTCGAAGCCCAGGAGCTTCAGCGGCATGTCCACGCGGCCGTCCAGCGTGGTATCGCGCGAGTGGTTGCCGATGGTGTCGCCCAGGTCCTCGTACTCGTGGCGCGACAGGTTGATCTTGGAGCGCACGTCGCCCCATCGGCCGTCGTGCCCCAGGCCGAACGAGGTGTGACGCAGCCGGCTCAGGCCCCAGGGGCTGACGACCTGCCCGCCGCTGGCGGTGCGCGCATCCGAGCCGGTGGCGCGCTGCGTGGCCTGGGCCGCCTCGAGCGACACCGACTGGTCGGGCGTGAGCTGCCAGTTCAGCAGCGCGTTCAGGCCCTGGTTGCGCGCGCCGGCCGTGGACAGGTAGGTGCCCGCATGCCCGCCCGTGCCTTCATCGGCATCGCGCTCGGTGTAGTTGCCCGACACGCGCAGGCCGATGCGGTCGGTCACCGGGCCGCTGACGGTGAAGCCCGTCTGCCGCGTGTCGCCGCGCTCCGAATCGGAGGGCCTGGAGTAGTTGACCGTGGCGGAGCCGCCCCAGCGCAGGCCGATCTTGCGGGTGATGATGTTGATCACTCCGCCCATGGCGTCCGAGCCGTACAGCGACGACATCGGGCCGCGCACCACCTCGATGCGCTCGATCATCTCGGGCGAGATCCAGTCCAGGTCCTGCTGGCCCAGGTCGTCGCGGTAGTTCACGCCGGCCGAATTGCCCTGGCGCTTGCCGTCCACGAGGATGAGCGTGTATTTCTCGGGCAGGCCGCGCAGGCGGATCTTGGACTGCGCGCCCGTGCCCGACAGCCCGCCGGTCACGCCGGGAATGGTGGACAGCAGCTCGCCGAGGCTGGTGACGGGCTTGCGCTCGATGTCTTCGCGGGTGATCACGCTGATGCTGGCAGGCGCCTCTTTGATGTCCACGGCCGTGCCCGAGGCCGTGACCACCACGGTGGACAGGGCGGCCTGCGCAGGTTGCGCAGGTTGCGATTCGGACGGCGGGGCGGTCTGGGCGTGGGCACCGGCGCTCAGCGCCAGGGCGATCGCGAGGGACAGGGGCTGGGGGCGGAGCGAAGACGGCAAGATCATGAAAGCAGTTTCCTCTAAAAACTGCAAATGATAGTGATTCGCTTTTACTATTTGACCAATTGGTGGGTTTCGGCACGGCTTTGCCCCGAAAAAAGCCGTCTTTACCCGATCGGCAGGTACTTCTTCGGCCCTGCGCCAACGGCTTCGGGTCAGTTCGGGGAATTCGGTCGCCAGTGAGTAAGCTCTGGCCGGTATGCCATCGGCTTGTATCGCTCCCTTTCCAACGTGCACCGGCCGGCGCGGCAGCGCGGAATGCCCATGAAACTGTCAAGCCTTCGCTCGCTGTTCACAGGCAAGACTCCTTCGACCCGCCCCGCGGCGGAGCCGCCTGCCAGGCCTGCGTCGACGGCTTCCCGGCCCGGGCCGGCCGGCGCCACGCCTCCCGGGTTGTCTGCGCGCCGTGGTGAAACCCTTGCCCCGTCGGTGGATCCCCCCTTCCCGCAGCCATCGCTGCGGCGCCAGAACGCGGTGCTGCCCGAGCGCGGCTCGGCCGAACTGCGGTCTGCCTGGCTCTCCTTGCCCACCGGCACGCAGGGGCCGCTCGCGCAATTGATGTCGCCTCCCGTGGGGCAGGCGCTTCCCCAGGGCAGCCGGGGCCCGTTGGCGGCGCTGATGCGCCACGATGCCACAAGCGAGGCGATTCAGAATGAGCAGGCGCTTTTGGGACGCGACGCCAGCGATGGCACCGGGGACAGCCCTGTGTCTGGCGCCCAGGCGCGGCTAGGTACCGAGGACGCAGCGCCAGGGAGCGAGATCGAGATCGTGCCCACAGACGACGGGCAGGCACGGCCCGCAGGGCCCGGTGGATCGGCTTTGCCGGTGGACGCCGCGCACGGCGTGGTACGGGCCGCCGTCGCCGCCGGGCACGGGGCCGATGGCCCTGCAACCCCTGACACCCCGGCGAATGCGCCGCAACCCTCGCGCCGAAGCAAAGACATGATCGCAAAGAAGATCGACTTGGTCCGGCAGCCGGATACCCACGTTTCCGTCCTGCCTCCGGCCCAGCTCTCGGCGCTGGCCCAGGCGCTGGGACTGCACGGCGCGCCCGTCGATGCGCTGTCCGATGCGCAAGCTGCGGCATCGACCGCGCAGGCGGTGGCCCACCGGCTGCAAGGGTTGAGGCTCGACGACGTCTTCACGAAATACGACAGCGTTCAGGAAAATAAGCGCATCAAGGATTCCGCGCTGGTGCAGGGCGCCGCCAGCGGAAATCGCGAGCTCTTGCAATACTTGGCGGAAAAAACGCACCTTTGGCTGCGCGAGCGGGAAACCGTCGATCCCATTACGCAGCAAAAGAAAGTCGAGGTGAGCTTTTATTTCGACGGCATTCCCGACCGGGCTAACAAACAAGTCAAGCGGGTCGTTCTTGGGGGGATCGGCGACGTCTACCGCAAAGCCTGCGAGGCGGGACAACTCGTGGCGGCAATCCTTCAGGAGAGGGCCGGGTCGGCATCCGCGCCGGATGTGGAAATCGTCCAGGTTTGCGGCCTGTCCATCGGGGGCGGTTCCGCCCAGATGTTCACCAAGGCCTTGCAGGGGCACATCGCCTTGGATGCGCCTCCCTCGCTCATTCTTCTGGACCCCGCGGTGCTCAGCCAGGCCCAGGCCCGGCATGTAGTCAAAGGGACCGTGCGGCCCCCGCAGAAGCGGCCGGTCGAGGGACTGATCATCACCTTGGACTACGAAAAAAAGCCACGCAAGAACCTGGTGGATAACCTGCGCTATCTGGGCTACCAGCCCAAGGGGCTGGTTCGTCTCGCGCTGGGGCTCAAGAACGACGACGGGGTCGATTCCCAGCCGCCGAAGCCTTCGGAGGCCAAGGTATTCGGAAAATTCCTGGGTTACCACTCCAATCGCCACCACTACGAAAAAGCACTGCTTCGCTTCGCTGGCGCCGCGCCGCCGCCCGAGGGCGCAACTGCGTCTTCATCGCGACCCGCTTAGTACGCGGCGCTGGAGGGGGCGGCTGCGCCCGTGTCGCCCGCATCCTCGTCGAACGCGAAGCCCACGCCGTACACCGACCGGATCCACTCCACGCCGTCGCCGCTGGCGGCCTTGAGCTTCTTGCGCAGGTTCTTGATGTGGCTGTCGATGGCCCGTTCGTTCACGTCCAGCGTGTCGCCGTAGGCCAGGTCGAGCAATTGCGCGCGCGAGAAGATGCGCCCGCTCTGCCGTGCCAGCGCCTGCAGCAGGCGGAACTCGCGCGGCGTGAGCGCCACGTGGGCGCCGCGCAGCGTGACCTGCCAGTGCGCCTCGTCCAGCGCCAGCACCGGCGGGCCGACCGTGGCCGGCGCCTGGGCCATGCCGCGCCGCAGTACGGTCTTGACCCGCGCCACCACCTCGCGCGGGGAGAACGGCTTGCAGATGTAGTCGTCCGCGCCCAGCTCCAGGCCGATCAGGCGGTCCACCTCCTCGACGCGGGCGGTGAGCATGATGATGGGCTTGTCCGTGTGGCGGCGCGCCTGGCGCAGCACCGACAGGCCGTCGAGCCCCGGCAGCATCACGTCCAGCAGGGTGAGGTCGGGCGGCGTGGGGCCGGTGAGCCGGGCCAGGGCGCCGGGGCCGTCGGCCACATGCTCTGCCTCGTAGCCGGCGTGGCGCAGATAGTCGAGCACGATGTGGGCGATGTCGGTCTCGTCCTCGACCACGAGGATGCGCGCTGTCATGAAGGGTTCTCCAGCAAGGGCAGGGTGAGGGTAGTGCGCAGCCCGCCGAGCGGCGAGGGCTGCGCGGTGATGCGGCCGCCGTGCGACTGCACGATGGCCCGGCAGATCGCCAGGCCCAGGCCCGATCCGCCCAGATCGCCGGTGGCGCGGGTGCGCGACGCCTCGGCGCGGTACAGGCGGTCGAACAGGCGCGGCAGGTCGTGCTCGGCCACGCCGGGCGCGGTGTCGTCGAACTGCAGCACGAGCGAGGGCGCGGGCCCGCTGCGCTCGGTCTGCGCCTGGATTTCCAGCCGGCCGCCGGGATCGGTGTAGCGCACGGTGTTTTCCAGCAGGTTCAGGAACACGCGGTGAAGCTGCTGCGCGTCGCCGCGCACCAGCGGCGGGGGCGACAGGCGGGCGAGCGCGGCCAGCCCGTGCGTGTCCACCGCGAGCTCGGCCTGGTCGAAGCGCGGCTGCATGGAGGCCACGGCCTCGGCCAGCAGCGACAGCGGGTGCACGGGCACGAGCGCGGAGGGCGCGCTGCCCGCGGCGGCATCCAGGCTGGCGCGCAGGTCGCCCACCAGCTGGATGAGCCGCATCACCTGACGGTGCAGGCGCAGCGCGGTCTTGTCGTCGAACGGGCGCACGCCGTCCTGCACGGCCTCGATCTCGGCGCGCATCGCCGCCAGCGGGGTGCGCAACTCGTGCGCCACGTCGCCGATCCATTGCCGGCGCGAGGCTTCCATGCCGCCCAGCTGCTCGGCCATGTCGTTGAAGGTGAGTGCCAGCCGAGCCAGTTCGTCGTCGCCGTGCACGGCCACGCGCGTGTCCAACCGGCCCGCCGCCACGCCGCGCGCGCCGTCCACCAGCGCGCCGATGGGGGCGAGCCAGCGGCGGGCCAGCGCCCAGGACAGCAGCAGCGCGAGCGCCAGGCCGGCAATGCCGGTCCACACCACGAAGCCCAGTTGCCGGGCGATGAAGGCACGGTCAGCCTCGGTCTCCATGTGCGAGGGCGGGCTCAGCACCAGCTCGCCGATGGGGGTGCCGTCGCTGCCGCGCAGCGGCAGGCGGGCGGCATCGGGCGCGGGGCGCACGCCGGCCACCAGGCGGCCCTGGGCATCGAGCACGCCGAGCCGCTGCGACAGCATGGAACCGGGCGGCGGTGGGGGGCGGTCGCGGCCATCGGAGGCGGTGCGATCGGGCGAATAGCCGTCGGGCGGCGGGCCTTCGCCGGGTTCGCCGAAGTCGGGCGGCGGCGGTGGGCGCTCCCGAAAGCCGCCGCTGCGGCCCTCGTTGCCGGCGGTGGTGTTGTCGCCGCTGCGGCCGTTCGGGCTGGCCGCGCCCTGGGCGCTGCTGCGCAGCGCGGGACTGTCGCCGGGGCGGCGCATCTCGCGCCACAGCTCGGGCTGGGTGCGCAGCGTCTGCCAGCCGCCATGCAGCAGGTGCATGCGCTGCAGCCGCGCGGCCAGCCAGTCCATGCGGGCCAGCTCGATCTCGGCCACGTACGGGCCCAGCCCGCGCTGCAGCCCCAGGCGCGAGAACCCCACGAAAAGCAGCAGCAGAACGGCCAGCAACAGGGTGAGCGCGAGGAAGACTTTGCTTTGCAGCGTGAGGCGGGGCATGGGCGGCTGGTCGGGGGTCAGCGGGAGGGGGGCGGGCCGCCAGCGCCTGGAGGGGGGCCGCCGGCCGGCATGGCCACGAGGGTGCCGTTCATTGTGCGGCATGTGCCGGGCAGGGTCTTGCCGTCCGGCATGGTCAGCGTGACCGAGGCGCCTTCGGTCTGGCCCTTGCAGGCGGTGTAGGCCTCGGGCGGCGGGCCGGGGGGCTGCCCGCCCGGCGCGCCCTGGGCCAGGGCGCCGCAGGTGAAGGCGGCGAGGGACAGGCCCAGGCAGAGGCCGGCGAGGGTGATGGTCGTGTGGCGGGGGGGGAGCATGGTGGCGCGTGCCTTTGTTGCGGAGGGAAGAAGGCCCGGGGCCGGGCCCAGGGGCAGGGAACACACCGGGGCAACGGCCCCGGTGGCGCTCAGGCGGCGATCGAGATCGTGATGGCGGCGGTGTAGCCGCCGCTGCCGTTGCTTTGCATGGTCACCATCTCGAGGTCGGTGCCGTCGCTGAACACGTTGTCGGTGGCGAAGGTGATCGCCGCCAGGTTGGACACGCTGGCGCTGTAGCCCGAATTGGCCGTGTAGATGGAGCGCAGGGTGTCCGTGGGGAAAGCGAGCTGGGTGGTCTTGACCTTGTTGCTGGCCGTGGTGGCCACCGACAGGCTGGGATACACCTCCAGGTGCATGTGGGGCATGCGCCCGGCGTAGCAGCCCGGCACGATGGTGGTGAAGGTCACGGTGCCGCTCGCATCGGTGGCCTGCACGCCGCGCAGGTAGTTGGCGGCGATGCTGCGCTCGGTGTAGACCGAGTAGTCGCCGCCCTGCGAGCAATGCCACAGGTAGATGGCATAGCCCTGCAGCGCCGCGCAACTGGCACGCGTGTTGGTGAGCGTGATGGTGATGGTGAGCGGCACGCCGCCCACGGTGGTGGACGCGCCGATGTTGCTGCGGATGTCCTGGCGCACGATGCCGCTGAGCGCGAGCACGTTGTAGTTGGAGTTGCTGGCGTTGGAGCCGTCGGCGGGGTAGGGGCCGGCGGTTTCCTCGGGGACGACGGAGCAGGTGGTGTCCGTGCCGGTTCCCGTTCCGGTGCCAGTTCCCGTACCCGTGCCGGTGCCGGTGCCGGTGCCCGTTCCTGTCCCGGTTCCAGTGCCCGT
This sequence comes from Acidovorax sp. SUPP1855, assembly GCF_030158955.1. Classification (NCBI taxonomy): domain Bacteria; kingdom Pseudomonadati; phylum Pseudomonadota; class Betaproteobacteria; order Burkholderiales; family Comamonadaceae; genus Acidovorax; species Acidovorax sp. SUPP1855. Next base: position 23,856 of record NZ_BQXI01000004.1, read on the forward strand.
CCCGGTGCCTGTCCCCGTGCCCGAACTGTCGGCCACGGCGTCGGAGCCGCCTCCGCCGCAGCCCAGCAGGGTGGCGATGCCCAGGGAGCCGAGGGTGCCGAGTGCCAGGCGCCGCCGCTTGTCCGCAGTGGACGCTGCGATGTCAGCGGCCGCGGTGGCCAGTGGGGTGGATGTGTTCATGGTTCCTCTCCTTTTCCTTCGTTGGGGATGGAGGAACTTTGCAATCCAATTGAGGAGAAATTGAGGCGGTGCACGCCTTTCTCCCCCGCAGGCGGGTCGGTGTATAGTGCTATTGTTTTAATAGCGAAATGCCCTAGTAGTCCATGCGCTGGAGGCCTTTTTCGCCTCCAGCGTGGCCGGCCCGCCCCGGCCGGGGCGCCGCTCACGCCGCGGCAAACGCCTGGGCGATGTCCTGCGTCACCGCGAGGAACCGGTCCACGTCGGCCACCGAATGGCAGTGCAGCGGCGACACGCGCACCGCGCCCGCGAGGCCGAACGACTCCAGCATGCGGCGCGAATACAGGCTGCTGGCCGAGCGCTCGTACACCGTCACGCCGCGTGCGCCGTACTCGCGCACGGCGCTGGTGCAGTCCAGGTGCGGAAAGCCGATGCCGACGATCAGGTCGCGCCGGGTGAGGTCGGGGTGGTCCAGGAACACCTCCACGCCCGGCATGGCGCGCAGCCCGGGCACTGCGCTGTCGCCGTCACCGTCGCCGCCGTTCAGCAGGCGCGACAGCAGCGCGCGTTCGTGCAGCTCGATGGCCTCGATGCCGGCTTCGAAGCGCGCCCGCCGGTCGCCAGGGGCCGCATCGCCGGCGGGCCCGCCCTCGGGCGCCTGCGCGCCGAGCCAGCACACGTAGTCCACGATCTCCGTCACCACGGCGAACTGCCAGGGCGCGGTGCTGCCCAGGTCCCAGAAATCGGCGGGCTTGGCCGACAGCTTGTGGTGCGGAAGGGCGGCCGCGCGGTCGGACAGCCAGGCGAAGCCGGAGCCCCGGCAGCCGAAGAACTTGTAGGGCGCGATGTTGATGCCGTCCACCGGCGTCTTCTGCAGGTCGATGAGGCCGTGCGGCGCGTGCTGCACCGCGTCCACCAGGATGTACAGGTCGGGCCGGATGGCGCGGGCCCGGCGCACGATGGCCTCCAGGTCCAGCTTGGCGCCGGAGATGTTGGAGGCGTGGATCACGTTGAGCACGCTGGTGCCCTCGTCCACCAGGGCCACGATGGCGTCCACGTCCACGCCGCCGGTGGCGCGGTTGCTGGGCGCCACGCGCAGCTCGCGGCCCATTTCGCGGGCGTAGCGCTCCATGGCGTCGTACGACGAGGGGTGCTCCAGCACGGTGGTGACCATGTTGGTGCCCGGCACGTTCTGCGCCACGGCCCGCACCATCTCGAACATGGCGCCCGAGGCGGTGAGCGCGGCGTACACGCTGCCGCCCGTGGCGTTGAGCAGCAGGCGTACATCGGCCACGCCGGCGGCCTGGATATCCTGCAGCTCGCGCGCCGTGGCGTGGATGCGCTCGGTGTTGTCCGGCACGGCATCGATCTGCGCGAAGCGTTCCACCGCCGCCTTCAGCCGGAACGAGCCGCCCGCGTTGTCGAAATACAGCCGCTCGTGGCCGTGGTGGTCGCGCTCCACCTGCAGGAAGCGCTCGCGCACCTCGCGCATCAGGGCGTCGGAGAAGAGGCGGCCCTGCGGGCAGTGCGTGGTGTTGCTGTGGTCTGCCATCACACGCCCTTGTTGCTGGGGTTGCGGAAGGCCTCGCGCACGGCGTCGGACATGGGGAAGTTCAGGTTCACGTTGCTCGGCGGGATGGGCTGGGTGAACCAGCGCGCGTACAGGCGCTCCATTTCGCCGGAGCGCATCAGGCCGGTCACCGTCTGGTCCACCAGAGCCTGGAACTGCGGGTCGTTCTTGCGCAGCATGATCCCGTAGGGCTCCTGGCGCAGCACCACGTCCTTGAGGATGCGGAAGTCGCCCGGGTTGGGCGCGGTGGCGATCAGGCCGGCCAGTTGCACGTCGTCCAGCACGTAGGCGGCGGCGCGGTCGCTGGCCAGCAGCAGGAAGGCATCGGCCGTGTCCTTGCCTGAGATTTCCTGCACCTCCAGGTTCTCGGCGCGCTTGTAGGTGCGCAGCAGCTGGATCGACGTGCTGCCCGCCACGGTGGCCACCGTCTTGCCGGCCAGGTCGGCCAGCGACTGGATGCCGGAGTTCTTCTTCACCGCCACGGTGATGTTGGTCACGAAATGGCTGGGCGCGAAGTTCACGTGCTGCTGGCGCACGACCGAATTGGTGGTGGTGGCGCAGTCCAGGTCAACGGTGCCGTTTTGCAGCAATGGAATGCGGTTGAGCGAGTTGAGCAGGGTGTACTGCACGCGCAGCGTGGGCAGGCCGAGCTTGGCCTTCACCGCCTCGGCGATCTTCAGGCAGATGTCGTTGGAAAAGCCGATGGGATCGCCGCTGCCGGTGGGCTTGTACGAAAACGGAATGGAGCTGTCGCGGCTGCCGATGATGAGCGTGCCGCTCTCCTTGATCTTGCGCAGGGTGTCGATCTCCTGGGCGCTGGCCACGTTGGACAGCAGGGCGGCGCAGACCGCCAGGGGCAGGGTGCGGCGCAGGGCGAAGGCAAGGGGGCGGGGCAGGCGGTGCATGGCGGGCTTTCGGGAGAGGGCGCAGGGGACCTCGCGGTGACGAGGGGCTGAAAGGCATTCTCAAAGCGCCGATGCTTTTGAAAAAGCGATTTTTTGTGCTCGAATCGGATGAATAAAAGTGTTCTGAAATCCCCGCCATGATGACCTTCAAGCAACTCGAAGCGCTGTACTGGATCGGCCAGCTCGGCGGCTTCGCGCAGGCGGCCCAGAAGCTGCATACCTCGCAGTCGGCCGTGTCCAAACGGGTGCACGAGCTGGAACTGCTCTTCGACACGCCGCTGTTCGACCGCAGCCAGCGCACGGCGCGGCTGACCGAGAAGGGCGAGGAGATGTTCGTGCTCGCCCGCAAGCTGCTGCGCCAGCGCGATGCGGCGGTGGAGCAGTTCGGCAAGCCCGGCGTGATCGAGCGGCGCCTGCGCATCGGCGTGACCGAACTCACCGCGATGACCTGGCTGCCCCGGCTGGTCGCCCTGGTGCAGCAGCACTACCCCAAGGTGAAGCTGGAGCCCGATGTGGACGGCAGCCTGCCCCTGCGCGACAAGCTGCTGGCCGACGAGCTGGACCTCATCATCGTGCCCGATGCCTTCGCCGATGCGCGCCTGCCGGCCAAGGCCATCGGCCAAGTGGAAAGTGCGTGGATGTGCAAGCCCGGGCTGGTGCCGGCCGGCACGGTGCGGTTGCACGAACTGGCGCGCCATCGCCTGCTGGTGCAGGGCAATGCCTCGGGCACCGGGCGGCTCTACGACGCGTGGATGAAGGAGCGCGGAGTGGAACTGGCCGACGCCATTGTGGTGAGCAACCTCGTCGCGCTCACGGGCCTCACCGTGTCGGGCCTGGGCGTGGCCTACCTGCCCCGGCACTGCCTGGCGCCGCTGATCGCGGCGGGCATGCTGGCCGTGATCGACGTGGTGCCCGCGCTGCCCAGCGTGCCCTACGTGGCCATGCACAAGGGCGAGCACCGCAGCGCGCTGGCCGCCTCGATCATCATGCTGGCGCAGTCGTGCTGCGACTTCACGCGCGCCTTCCAGGCGCAGGCCGATGGCGCGGCGTGACGCCCTCGGGCAGCGCGTGCCCGGGGCCTACCCGCCGCCTCAGGGCCTGGCCGCGGCGAGTGCCTGCTGGATCCAGCCGTCGAAGGTCTTCTGGTGGGCCTTGATCCAGCCGTCGGTGTGGCGCGCCACGTCGGCCGGCTGGTTCTGGCCGTTCTTCATCGCCAGGTTCTGGGCGTTGATGTCGCCCACGGGCAGCTGCATCACCTCGAACAGCCGCGCGGCGGCGGGGTTCTTCTCGGCGAAGGCCTTGTTGGCCACGATGCGCTGAGTGTTCAGCACGAAGCCGTAGTTCTTGCCGTCGGGCAGGGCGGTGTCCTGCCCGGCCTGTGCGCCCGGCAGCGAGGACCGCGGCACCTGCAGCCACACCACGTCCTGGCCTGGGCGCAGCACGCCGCTCACCCAGTAGGGCGTCCAGGTGTAGTAGAGGATGGGCTGGCCCTGCTTGAAGCGCGCGATGGTGTCGGCGATCAGCGCGGAGTAGCTGCCCTGCACGTGCGTGACGGTGGCGCCCAGGCCGAAGGCCTTCAGCTGGTGCTCGATCACGCCCTCGCAGCCCCAGCCGGGATTGCAGCCCGTGAGGTCGGCCTTGCCATCGCCGTTGGTGTCGAAGAGCTTGGCGAGCTCCGGGTCCTTGAGCTGGTCGATGTGGGTGATGCGGTACTTCTCGGCCGTCTTGCGGTCGATCAGGTAGCCCTGCGCGGCGTTCTGCGAATAGGTGCCTTGGCGCCACAGCCTGGCATCGCCGCCGGCGTTCTTGTAGAAGTCCGCGTGCAGCGGGTCCCAGTGGTCCGCCATGAAGGTGGCGTCGCCGTTGGCGATCGCCACGTGGGCGGTGGCGTACTCGATCTCCTTGATGGGCTGCACGTCGTAGCCCAGCTTTTGCAGCGCGCGGCCGACCAGCAGGGTCTGGAAGGTCTCTTCCGCGATGGAGCTTTGCAGCGGCTGCACGCGCACGCCCTGGCCCGGCAGGGGCTGCGCAGCGGCGGTGCCGGCCAGGCCGACGGCCAGGGCGCTGGCGGCCAGCCAGGTGCGGGCGAGGGAGCGCGAGGGGCGGAGGGAAGGGGTGATGCAGGTCATGTCGTCGTCCTTGTTTCTGAAAGGGGATGGGCGGGGCTCAGCGGCCGGCGGTGGCCCATTGCGGGGCGGCGCCGGAGGCGCCTTGCGCGGCAGGCTGGGGCGTTGCCGCATCGGCTGCGGGGGTCGCCGGGGCGGCGTGGTCGCGCCGCGCAGCGAGGCGCCACACCAGGCCGGCCGGGCCGGTCTGCCACCAGTGGCGCACGCCGCGGCGCGGCTGGCCCATGGACTGGGTGATGCGGTCCAGAGTGATGGCCAGCAGCACGATACCCAGGCCACCCACGGTCGCCAGGCCCATGTCCAGCCGGCCGATGCCGCGCAGCACCATCTGGCCCAGGCCGCCCACGGCGATCATCGAGGCGATCACCACCATCGACAGCGACAGCATCAGCGACTGGTTGATGCCCGCCATGATGGACGGCATGGACAGCGGCAGCTGCACCTTGGCCAGCAACTGCAGCGGCGAGGCCCCGTAGGCCCGGGCGGCCTCGATCAGGTCGGGCCGCACCTGGCGGATGCCCAGGTTGGTCAGGCGCACCAGCGGCGGTAGCGCGAACACGATGGTCACCACCACGCCCGGCACGTTGCCGATGCCGAACAGCATCACCACCGGCACCAGGTACACGAAGGCCGGCGTGGTTTGCATGGCATCGAGCACCGGCCGCATCACGCGCTGGGCCCGGTCGCTGCTGGCCAGCAGGATGCCCAGCGGCAGCCCGATCACCAGGCAGAAGGCCAGCGAGGTCAGCACCAGCGACAGCGTCACCATGGCTTCGGGCCAGATGCCCAGCATGGCCACGAGCAGCAGCGAGACCACCGTGCCCACGGCCAGCGCGCGCCCCGCGAACTGCCAGGCGAGCACGCCGATCAGCGCGATCATGGCCAGCGTGGGCACGCTGGTGAGCAGGCCTTCCACCCAGGCCAGCGTGCCGTCGATGGGCGCGCGCACGGTCTGGAAGAACGGCCGGAAATGCGCGACCACCCACGACAGGCCGTGGTTGATCCACGACTCCACGGGCAGGCTGCCGTCCCAGAGCTGGTGCAGGTGAAAGCCGCCGGCCGTGGGGTCGAAGCCCGCGGCGGCGTCGCCGGGCGTGGCGCTGGCGGGGGCGTTCAGCCAATCGGTGTTGCCGGCATCGCTGGGCGCGGTGGACGCGGCCCAGGGATCGGCCGCCGCCTCGGGGGCGGGCGCCTGCTGCGCCGCGGCAGCCGGGCTATCCCAGGGCGAGGCCGAAGCCGCGGGCGGTGCCTCCGCGGCCGGCGTCCAGGGGGTGGACTCGCCGGCCGTGGGGTTGGTGGTGGAATCGAGCGCTGGGGCGGTGGACTGGGTCATGCCGGGCTCCTTTCGGATGGTTCATTGGCGGGCGGGTTGGCGATGGCGGGCGCGGGTGCGGGCGCGGGTGCGGGTGCGGGTACGGGCGCGGGCGCGGGCGCGGGCGGCAACGGGTCCGGCGGCACGGGCGGCGTGTCGCGGTCGAGAAAGCGCAGCAGCGTGGTCTTGCTGATCGCGCCGCGAAAGCGGCCGCCGTCCTCCACCACCGGCAGCGGGCAGGGCGCCTGCGCCACCTGGCCGAACAGGTCCGCCACCGGAGCGTCTACGGGAATGGGCACCACGCCGTCCAGATAGGCGTGCTGCAGGCCCAGCGGGCCCACGTGGCCCTGCAGCGCTGCGCGCAGCGAGTCGGCCGAGACCGTGCCCAGGTACATCCGCGCCGGGCTCACCACGTAGGCGAAGTCGCGGTCCTGCTCCTCCAGCTGCTGCAGCGCGGCGCGCGAGCCCCGGTCGCGCTGCTCCGACACCACGGTGAGCGGGCGCCGGGCGATGTCGCCGGCCTTGAAGACGGCCGCCGCGTCCACGCCGCGCACGAAGCTGCGCACGTAGTCGTTGGCCGGGTTGCGCAGGATCTCGTCGGGCGTGCCCACCTGCACCACGTAGCCGTCCTTCATGATGGCGATGCGGTCACCGATGCGCATGGCCTCGTCCAGGTCGTGCGAGATGAAGACGATGGTGCGGCGCTGGATCTGCTGCAGGCGCAGCAGCTCGCTCTGCATCTCGGTGCGGATGATCGGGTCCAGCGCGGAGAACGCCTCGTCCATCAGCAGGATGGACGGGTCCGACGCCAGCGCCCGGGCCAGGCCCACGCGTTGCTGCATGCCGCCCGACAGTTCGTCGGGGTAGCTCTCGGCCCAGCCGGCCAGGCCCACCTGCTCCAGCGCCAGTGCGGCCTGGCGCTGGCGTTCGGGCCGGGCCACGCCCGCCAATTCGAGGCCGAACGCCGTGTTGTCCAGCACCGTGAGATGGGGCATGAGCGCGAACGACTGGAACACCATGCTGATGTCCTTGCGGCGCAGCGCGCGCAGTTGCCGGTCGGACAGCGCGTTGATGTCCTGGCCGTCCACCAGGATGCGGCCCGCCGTGGGCTCGATCAGCCGGTTGAGCATGCGCACCAGGGTCGATTTGCCCGAGCCCGACAGCCCCATCACGACGAAGATCTCGCCCGCCTCGATGGTGAAGCTGGCGTCGAACACGCCGATGGAATGGCCGGTGCGCGCCAGGATGTCCTGCTTGCTCAGGCCCTGGCTGGCGAGTTCGAGCGCGGCTTGCGGCGCATCGCCGAAAACCTTGAACACATGTTCGATGGTGATTTGTTTGGCCACGGTGGGGGTCCTCCCTCGGTTGGAACGGGTTGAACACGCCCCGGCCGCCTGAAGGCGGGCGGGGCTGCGAAGGCCTGGGCATTCGAGACCCTGATGCGGCAGCCGAACCCGGACGCCCAGGGCGCGCGGGAACAGCAGCGAAAGGGTGGGCACCGAGGTGACCGGGATCGGCCCGAATGGCACGCGAGGCGGTGCGCAAGGGCCTGGGGCGTGCCGGGAGAGGTCGGTCGGAGGACTCCCGGGGATCACGCGGCGCCGAGCCCGACGAACGGGCGGGCGCCTTGGGGCATCAGGGCCGAATGGGTCGGCCATGGGCCAGGGTGGCAGCGACCGGGCCTGGGGCCGGGCCGCCGTTTTCCTGGCGGGATCCGCTCCGGTGAAAGCGCCGCGTTGCGGGCCGGAAAGAGCGGATTACCTGCATTGCAGGTTGTAAAACACTCCAAAAGTATAGTTATTGGGTGTTTTTGTGTCAAAAGACCCGGGTTTGCCCGATGTGTTAATCGCGGGCGCAGCAGCGGAGCCGGGTGGATACCGGTTTGCTATATTTTTAATAGCAATCAGACCAATGAGTACTAAGGCAAGAGCCCCCAAAGACCCCTGTTTCGGGGCCTTGCCGGGGCTCGGTGGGAGAGGGCGTGGGCGCTCAGTGCTTTTCGTGCGAAACGTTCAGCAATTTGTCAGTGTAGGCAATGGCGATGGCGCTCAGCAGGAACACCACGTGGATGATCGTCTGCCACATCAGCACCTTCTCGTCGTAGTTGGCGGCGTTGATGAAGGTCTTGAGCAGGTGGATGGAGCTGATCCCGATGATCGACAGGCCCAGCTTGACCTTGAGCACCGAGGCGTTCACGTGGCCCAGCCATTCCGGCTGGTCGGGGTGGCTTTGCAGGTTGAGCCGGCTCACGAAGGTCTCGTAGCCGCCCACGATCACCATGATGAGCAGGTTGGAGATCATCACCACGTCGATGAGCGCCAGCACGACCAGCATGATCACCGTCTCGTTGAGCGCCGTGACCTCCACGCCCGGCTTGTAGCCGATGCTGGTGACCAGCGACTGCAGCGCGCCCTGGTGGCCGAACGCGGCCTCGATCAGGTGCCACAGCTCCACGAGAAAGTGCCACACGTACACGCCCTGGGCGGCGATCAGTCCCAGGTAGAGCGGCAGTTGCAGCCAGCGGCTGGCGAAGATCAGCGAGGCCAGCGGGGTGAGGGACTTGCTGCCGTTGCGGGAAGCGGGGGGTTGCGGGAAGGCCATGGGAGGGTTTTCTTGAAAATCGATAGAAATGAAGCTCGCGCGATTCTAGAAGCACCGGCCGCTTGCCTTGTGACAGAAACCCGCCGCCTGCACAGGCGTAGCATCGGAGCCTTTGGCGGCCGCCGGCATCCGTCAGTGGCATGTAAGTGCGGCCCCTGAAAGTACCGCCAAATTATGTTGACTCCAGGAGACAAAACCCATGAGTGCGTCCTCGTCCACGATTGAATCCGTGCTGGTGGAAAACCGCGTTTTCCCGCCCTCCGAAGCCCTGCAGAAGGCCGCGCGCATTTCCGGCATGGCCGGCTACGACGCGCTGTGCGCCGAGGCCGAGCAGGATTTCGAAGGGTTCTGGGCCCGCCTGGCGCGCGAGAACCTGCAGTGGGACAAGCCTTTCACGCGCACGCTCGATGCCTCCAAGGCGCCGTTCTACGAATGGTTCGCCGACGGCCAGCTGAACGCCAGCGCCAACTGCCTGGACCGGCACATCGGCACCCCGGTCGAAAACAAGACCGCCATCATTTTCGAGGCCGACGACGGCACCGTCACCCGGGTCACCTACAAGGAATTGCTGGCCCGCGTGGGGCAGTTCGCCAACGCGCTCAAGGCCAACGGCGTGCAGCAGGGCGACCGCGTGCTCATCTACATGCCCATGACGGTCGAGGGCGTGATCGCCATGCAGGCGTGCGCGCGCATCGGCGCCACGCACAGCGTGGTGTTCGGGGGCTTTTCGGCCAAGGCGCTGCAGGAGCGGATCATCGACGCGGGCGCGGTGGCCGTCATCACCGCCAACTACCAGATGCGCGGCGGCAAGGAGCTGCCGCTCAAGGCCATCGTGGACGAGGCCCTGGCCATGGGCGGCTGCGACACGATCCGCAGCATCCTCGTGTACCAGCGCACGGCCACCGCCTGCGCCATGGTGGCGGGCCGCGACAAGACCTTCGCCGAGGCGCTGCAGGGCCAGAGCAGCGACTGCCCGCCCGTGCCCGTGGGCGCCGAGCACCCGCTGTTCATCCTGTACACCAGCGGCTCCACCGGTAAGCCCAAAGGCGTGCAGCACGCCACCGGCGGCTACCTGCTGTGGGCCAAGCTCACCATGGACTGGACGTTCGACCTGCGCCCGGACGACGTGTTCTGGTGCACGGCCGACATCGGCTGGATCACCGGCCACACCTACGTGGCCTACGGACCGCTGGCTGCGGGCGCCACGCAGATCATCTTCGAGGGCATTCCCACCTTCCCGAACGCCGGCCGCTTCTGGCAGATGATCGAGCGCCACCGCTGCACGATCTTCTACACCGCGCCCACGGCGATCCGCTCGCTCATCAAGGCGGCCGAAGGCGATGCCGCCGTGCACCCCGCGCGCTCCGACCTGTCGAGCCTGCGCATCCTGGGCAGCGTGGGCGAGCCCATCAACCCCGAAGCCTGGATGTGGTACTACAAGAATGTGGGCGGCGAGCGCTGCCCCATCGTGGACACCTTCTGGCAGACCGAGACCGGCGGGCACGTCATCACCCCGCTGCCGGGCGCGACGCCGCTGGTGCCGGGCAGCTGCACCTTGCCGCTGCCGGGCATCGCGGCCGCCATCGTGGACGAGGTGGGCAACGACATCGCCAATGGCACGGGCGGCATCCTGGTCATCAAGAAGCCCTGGCCCAGCATGATCCGCACCATCTGGAACGACCCCGAGCGCTTCAAGAAAAGCTACTTTCCCGAAGAGCTCAAGGGCTACTACCTGGCGGGCGATGGTGCCGTTCGTTCTGCCGACCGCGGCTACTTCCGCATCACGGGCCGCATCGACGACGTGCTGAACGTCTCGGGCCATCGCATGGGCACGATGGAGATCGAATCGGCCCTGGTGTCCAAGACCGATCTGGTCGCCGAGGCCGCCGTGGTGGGCCGGCCCGACGACGTGACGGGCGAGGCGATCTGCGCCTTCGTCGTGCTCAAGCGCTCACGCCCCACCGGCGACGAGGCCAAGGCCATCGCCAAGGAACTGCGCGACTGGGTCGCCAAGGAGATCGGCCCCATCGCCAAGCCCAAGGACATCCGCTTCGGCGACAACCTGCCCAAGACCCGCAGCGGCAAGATCATGCGCCGCCTGCTGCGTTCCATCGCCAAGGGCGAGCAGATCACGCAGGACACGAGCACCTTGGAGAATCCGGCCATTCTGGATCAGTTGTCGCAGACCAACTGATCAGAAAGCGCCATCGGCGCGCAGCGAAGCTGCTGCCGGATTTGGGGAGCACTCATGCCGCGCGGCGGCGTGATGTGCTCACCAAAACCCTGCGATCCTGGATCAATTGGCTGAAACCAATGGATCCAGGGGGCCGCCGCAGGGCGGCCCGGCGCGAAGCGCTTCGCAGGGTTTGCCGGCACTCATATCGCCGCAGGCGATGTGAGTGACGGCAAAATCCCCTCACCGTCAGTACGGCGCCTCTGTTTTTATGCTTTCAAAACCACCGCACGCTTGCGTCCGGTGGTTTTTTCACGCCCGCCCCGCGCTGTAGGACAGTGCCGGTTTCAATTTCCAGCCAGCGATAACCGCCCCCGCACAGGTTAAAAACGTCCCCCAACCGCACCTGCCAGGCTGCGGATTTCGACACCTTCCGGGAGATTGACATGAATTTCAGAACCATCGCGCTGCTGCTCATCGTGGCCGCCATGGCCGTGCTGGCCGCGCTCAACTGGACCACGCTGGCCACCCCATCCGTCATCTCGCTGGGGTTGACCTCCTTCGAGGCCCCGCTGGGCCTGCTCATGCTGGGGCTGACCGTGTTGCTGGGCATTTTCTTCATCGCCTACGTGCTGTCGCTGCAGGGCTCGGTGCTGCTGGAGACGCGCCGCCACGCCAAGGAAATGACGGCCCAGCGCGACCTGGCCGACAAGGCCGAAGCCTCCCGCTTCACCGAATTGCGCGCGTTTCTCGAAAACCAGAACCTGCAATCCCATTCCGCCCTGATCGCGCGCATCGATGCGCTGGAACTGCACCTGGCCCAGCGCGCCCAGGAATCGGACAACACCACGGCGGCCTACGTGGGCCAGCTCGAACACCAGCTGCGAGGCACCCCGCGCGTCGATTCACGCATCGACCCGATCTGATGTGGTGATGCGTCGGCGGCACAGCTTGCCTGCCGACCCTCCAAAACGAACGCCGCGCTGCACGGGAACCCGTGCAGCGCGGCGTTTTCGTTGGCGCTGATCGGCGGCGCGATGGATGGATTTACTTCAGCGACAGCACCCAGGCGGCCAGCTTCTTGGCGTCGGCATCGTTCACCTGGGCATTCGCCGGCATGGGCACCGGGCCCCACACGCCCGATCCGCCCTTCATGATCTTGGCGGCCAGCTTGTCCACCGCATCCTTCTGGCCGGCGTATTTGGCGGCCACATCCTTGTACGACGGGCCCACCAGCTTCTTGTCCACCGCATGGCAGGCCATGCAGTTTTTCGAGGTGGCGAGGGCCTGGTCGGCCAGGGCCGGCACGGCCACCGACAGGGCCATCGCGAGGGTGATCAGGGTGCGCTTCATCGGGGGTTTCCTGTGGGTTGTGGGTTAGTATCCGGCTCAATGAAATTGTAGTGGCGGGGGTTGACCCCCGGCACGTAAAGTCCGTACCGCACAGGAGATCGCCATGTACGCGCTGGGTCTGGGAGTGCTTCTTGTGCTGCTCAAATACCTTGAGATCGGGCCCGTGGCCCTGTGGTCGTGGTGGTGGGTTCTGTCCCCCTTCGCCGTGGCCTTCGTCTGGTGGGCCTGGGCCGACGCCACCGGCTACACCAAGCGCCGCGCGATGGAACGGATGGACCAGCGCAAGCAGGACCGCATCAACAAGAACAAGGAAGCCCTGGGCATCCAGCCGCGCAACCGCCGCTGAACGCACCGCCCCGATCGGCACCGCCCCCTCCAACCAAAAGCCCGCGCGCCTGACCGGCCGCGGGCTTTGTCTTTTGCAATGGCCGGCGCGCGGCCGGCCTGGATCAGTAGGCGTCCAGCACCGCGCCCTTGCTGGCGCTGGCGGCATTGAAGGCGAACTTGGCCTGCACGCCGCGCGTGTAGCGCGGAGCGGGGGGCGTCCAGCCTTCGCGGCGGCGGGCCAGTTCGGCCTCGGGCACGTTCAGTTCCAGCCGCAGCGTGTGCGCGTCGATGGTGATGGAATCGCCTTCGTTCACGAACGCGATGGTGCCGCCCGCCGCCGCTTCCGGTGCCACGTGGCCCACGACCATGCCCCAGGTGCCGCCGGAGAAGCGCCCGTCGGTGATGAGGCCCACGCTCTCGCCCAGGCCCGCGCCGATCAGCGCGCCCGTGGGTGCCAGCATCTCGGGCATGCCGGGGCCGCCCTTGGGGCCCAGGTAGCGCAGCACCATCACGTCGCCCGCCACGATCTTGCCGTCCAGGATGGCCTTCAGGGCCGACTGCTCGTCGTCGAACACGCGCGCCGGGCCGGTGATGACGGGGTTCTTCAGGCCCGTGATCTTGGCGACCGCGCCCTCGGGGCTCAGGTTGCCCTTGAGGATGGCTAGGTGGCCCTGCTCGTACATGGACCGGTCGATGGGGCGAATCACGTCCTGGTCAGCGCGGGGCGCGTCTGGCACGTCCTTCAGCACCTCGGCGATGGTCTTGCCTTCGATGGTGAGGCAGTCGCCGTGCAGCAGGCCGGCGTTCAGCAGCACCTTCATGACCTGCGGAATGCCGCCGGCCTGGTGCAGGTCCACGGCCAGGTACTTGCCGCTGGGCTTGAGGTCGCACAGCACGGGCGTCTTCTGGCGCACGCGCTCGAAGTCGTCGATGGACCATTCCACGCCGGCCGCGTGCGCGATGGCCAGGAAGTGCAGCACCGCATTGGTCGAGCCGCCGGTGGCCATGATCACGGCCACGGCGTTCTCGATGGACTTCTTGGTCACGATGTCGCTCGGGCGGATGTCCTTCTTGATCGCCTCGATCAGCACCTTGGCCGATTCCTTGGCCGAGTTCTGCTTCTCGTCGTGCGGGTTGGCCATGGTGCTGGAGTAGGGCAGGCTGATGCCCAGCGCCTCGAACGCGCTGGACATGGTGTTGGCCGTGTACATGCCGCCGCACGAGCCGGTGCCGGGAATGGCGCGCTTTTCGATCTCCTTGAGGTCGAAGTCGCTCAGGTTGCCGGCGGCGTTCTGGCCCACGGCCTCGAACACGCTCACGATGTTCAGGTCCTGGCCCTTGTACTTGCCCGGCAGGATGGTGCCGCCGTACACATAGATGGCCGGCACGTTGGCGCGCAGCATGCCCATCAGGCCGCCGGGCATGTTCTTGTCGCAGCCGCCCACGACGACCACGCCGTCCATCCACTGGCCCTGCACGCAGGTCTCGATGCAGTCGCTGATGACCTCGCGGCTCACCAGGCTGTACTTCATGCCTTCGGTGCCCATGGCCATGCCGTCGCTGATGGTCGGGGTGCCGAACACCTGGGCGTTGCCGCCGGCTTCCTCGATGCCCTGGATGGCCGCATCGGCCAGCTTCTGCAGACCCGAGTTGCACGGCGTGATCGTGCTGTGCCCGTTGGCCACGCCCACCATGGGCTTCTTGAAGTCGCCTTCTTCGTAGCCCATCGCGTAGTACATCGAGCGGTTGGGCGCGCGCGATTTGCCTTCGGTGATGTTGGCGCTGCGGCGGTTGATCTGCAGGGGTTTGTTTTCCATGGGGCGTCCTTCGTGGGAGGAAATTTCGTGTCGCCGGGCCAGCCTCGGGTGGGCGGGCGGCTTTTGGGGCAGCGCGGAGTATGCGCTGTTTGATTGATTGGTTCCAATCCGTTTTCAAGGGGTCATTGATATGCTTGGCATATGAATGACGCATCGATCGAGCTGCGAGTGTGGCGCCAGTTCCTGGCCGTGGCGGAAGAGCTGCACTTCGGCCGCGCCGCGCAGCGCCTGCACATGACCCAGCCCCCGCTCACCCAGGCGATTGCCCAGCTGGAGCGCGCACTGGGCCTGCTGCTGTTCGACCGAACGCGCCGCCGCGTCGCGCTCACGCCGGCCGGCGAGGCGCTGCTGCCCGACGTGCGCGAAGTGCTGGCGCGTGCCCAGGCCCTGCCGGCGCGCGCCCGGGCCGCGGCGCAGGGCGAGGTCGGGCGCATCCGGCTGGCCTTCGTGTCCACCGTGGGCTTCGAGCAGTTGCCCGCCTGGGTGCGCGCCTTTCGCAGCGCCTGCCCGCAGGTGTCGCTGGAACTGGTCGAGGCGACGGGCGACGTGCAGCTGCAGTTGCTGGAGCGCGGGGAGATCGATGCCGGCCTGCTGCTGCATTCACCGCAGTTTGCCCCGCCGGGCCTGGCCGGCCTGCGCGTGGCGCGCGAGCCGCTGGTGCTGGCGCTGCCGGCGGCGCACCCCCTGGCGGTGCAGGCGAAAGCCCCGCCACTGGCCGCCGTGCTGGCCGAGCCGCTGGTGATCTTTCCACGCCGCATCCTGCCTTCGGTGTACGACGCGATCTTCGCGCTTTACCACGCGGCCGGGCATTCACCGCAGGTGGCGCAGGAAGCCATCCAGATGCAGACCATCGTCAACCTGGTGGCGGCCGGCCTGGGGCTGGCCTTCGTGCCGCAGAGCGTGATGCAGTTCCAGCGCACCGGCGTGGTCTACCGCCGCGTGGCCACGCCGCAGCGCCGGCCGGGGCCGGCGCTGCCCGAGTGCGAAACCCGGCTGGTGTGGAACGCCCCCGCGGCCGGGCCGGCGCTGCTGCGCTTCGTGGCTTTCGTGCAGGCGCTCCAGGGCACGGCGCCGGGCGAAGGAGCGGATCGGTCGAGTGGGGATGGTTTGCTATCAAATGGATAGCTGCCGGGGCAATGAAAACGCCGGCGTGGGGCTTGAACGGCTTGGAAAAAGAAGGCGCGCACACCGCCCTGGCGTGCGCGCCTTGGCCGGGCGCAGGATCAGTCCGCGGAGGCCGATTGTGTCTGCAGGTAGTTCTGCAGGCCGACCTTGTCGATCAGGCCGATCTGCTTTTCCAGCCAGTAGGCGTGGTCTTCCTCGGTGTCGCGCAACTGGGCGAGCAGCAGGTCGCGGCTCACGTAGTCCCGCACGCTTTCGCACAGGGCCATGCCTTGCTGCAGCGCGGCGCGCACTTCGTATTCGGTGGCCAGGTCCTTGCGCAGCATCTCGGGCACCGTGGTGCCGGGGGTGAATTCCTTCGGGCGCATGTCGGGCATGCCGCCCAGGAAGAGAATGCGCCGCAGCAGCGCGTCGGCGTGCTGGGTCTCTTCCTGCATCTCATGGTCGATCCGCGTGTAGAGCTTCACGAAGCCCTGGTCTTCGTAGAGGCGCGAATGGATGAAGTATTGATCGCGCGCGGCCAGTTCGCCGCGCAGCAGGTCCTTGAAATAATCGATGACCTGTGGGTTTCCCTGCATGTGTTTTCCTTGGAATCAGGGCAGGAGTATCGCGCGGCCACCCGGCCCGCGGGTGAATGCCCCCCGGCCGGCGCTCTGCATGCGTACCGGGATCAGAAGCGTTCGCGTTGGCGGGGCTGTCTGCAGGCGCCCGGGGCGCCGGGCATGGACCACAATACGGAGCATCGCCAACGTGGCTGAGCTGTTGCCGCACCCAAAAGCCATTGCGCCATGGATGCGCTCGGTGACCAGCACCAACACCATATCCCCCTCCTCATGAGAGTCAGTGTCGCCATCGAGATCCACAGGCCGATAGCGCGCCTTTTCTGGGACTCACAGGACTATTCGCGTCGGCTCGAATGGGACAGCTATCTCGCGCAGGCGTGTTTACTCGACGGGCGGACAGAGGCAGCGGTCGGCGTGCGATCGTTTTGCAAGAGCAAAGCAGGCTCCGGCATGGAGTCCCGGTACATCTCTTTTGAGCCGCCGACGCATGCGGCTGTCCAGATGACGCAAGGGCCTTGGATCCTTTCCAAGTTCGGTGGAACCTGGCGCTTCAAAAGCCTGGCTGAGCGCCATACGGAAGTTCGGTTCATCTACCATTTTCAATGTAGGCCCGCCGCACTCGCCTGGCTTGTGGAGCCCCTCGTCGCTTGGTTTTACCGACGCGACATGCACCGCCGCCTAGTGGCTTTCAAGGAATGGACGGAAAGGCCCACCTGACCGGTCGTCACTGGATTGCCTGGCCAATGCAGGCGCTCACGGCCCCAGTACGCCGCTTATCACCCCTTTTGCGGATCTCATGCCACGCCTTATGAACATGCAGCGCTTCGTACTGCGCGTCCGTTGCTATCTTTTGGCTGCCTGCTGGCTCACGGCCGGCATGGCGGCCCACGCCGGCGCGACCGGCGCATATGCCCTGGACTGGCCCCATGCGGGCGAAGCGCTCACCTACCGCTCCTGCGGCTGCGCCGACGCGTGCTGGGTGGCTGAGGTCCGGGACCGGCGCACGAAAGCCTTGAAGGCCCGGCTGCGGTGCGACTGCGAGACGCTTCACTACCAGCAGGCCTCTGCCGGGCCGCGCGAATCAGCGGTGGGCGCTTGCGAACCCATTAACGGCAGCGAGCGCAAACCCGAGGCCCTGCGCGAACGGCTGGAGCTTTTGCTGCATCCCAAGCCCGCAAGGCCGGAGTAGGCCGGATCCTGTTCCATCGCTGAACGATGCTGGTGGTGCGGGCCATATGCGCGCGCACCCGCCGGATTGGCGGTGCCTCGATGGGGCTGCCGGTTCGGTATTTGCGCGAATGCTGCGCACCAAGGGCGGGGGATTTTCCGCCGCGTCTTAAGGTGTGTGGTTTGCGCACCGCAGGTCGCCCGATGAAGCCCTCGTCCATTGAATCGTCGTCACGGCGCCGCACCTCCGTCGAACCGCGGGAAGGAGAGAGGGGCGGGGCGGGTGGTGCCGGCGCCACCCGCCCGCCGGCATTGCGTCGGCCCACTCTCGGCCGCCCACCTGACATGCCTGCGCGGGCCGATGCCAGTGGTTCACGCCTTGCCCCCTCTGCGCCTCGGCAGGCTTTTGCCTTGGAGCCCCGTGGGCCGGCGATGGACCGGCTGAGAATGTCGGAAACGGCCGCGAGGGTCCTGGCCGAGCCCGGCGCGGACCGCATGATGTCGCCGTCGCTCAGGATGTCGTCCGCCTTCGGGGTGGACATCGGGCCACCGATCCCCGAAAGCAAAACCCTGCAAAGGGCCATGCTCGAGGATTTTTTGAGGGATTGGGCGGGCCCGCAGACGGTGAAAGACCGCATTCTCAAGGCGCATCGAAAGGATGACTTTGTCTTGAATCTCGACAAGGCCGATCTGAGCAGCCTGCCGCAGGGACTCTTTCTGCTGCCCCACCTGGGCAACATCAGCCTGAATAGCAATCCCTTGCTTCGGGAGTTGCCGTCCGATCTCGCCCACGCGCCAGGATTGCTGCGGATCCAGGCCAATGATTGCGATCTCCAGTGCTTGCCGGAGAACCTGGGCCAGGCCGCGAAGCTGGTGGTGCTGGAGATCGGCAACAACCGGGGATTGGCGGCATTGCCCGAGTCGATGTCGGCGTTGACGGAGCTGCAGGTGCTGCAGGCGCATGACTGCGATCTGGTTCGCCTGCCCAGGGGTGGGCTGGGGCCCGCCATCAAGGACATCGACCTTGGCAACAATCCCCGTTTGACCGGGTTGCCCGATGCCATCGACCAAAGCCCCCGCATCGAGCGCCTGATGCTGAACCAATGCACCCTGTCACGCCTTCCGTCCGCCGTGGGGCATCTGCCGAGGCTGAAAGCCCTGGACGTGAGCGGCAATCCGGGCCTGCAGCACCTTCCCGAGGGCATCGACTTCAAGCACGTGCACATCGCCACCCGCGGCACCCAGATCCGGCTGATGGACAGGGTGCTGAGCCAGCCGCTCGATCCGCAGGTTCGTGCAGCGCAGGAAGGCCGGGTCCAGCAAGTTCGGGCGCGCTGGAGCGCCGTCCGGGAAAGGCTGGAGGCGGGCGGGGCTGGCGCAGCGCGGCAGGCCCAGGCGGCCCGCCTGGAGATCGACCGGGCCCGGATGGGGTTGTCCAGCACCGCGGAGTCCATGCCGTTGGCGGGCGACAACTGGAATGCGGCCGATCGCCAGGTCCGGGAATGGATCGCGCAGAACGAGCCGCTGGACACGGAGCACCTCAAGCGACTCAATGCCCTGCTGGGGCAGGGCACCTGGCCCTTCGACGACCCCGAGGCCTTCGAAAAATTCGGAGCCCGGTTCGGCGCGTTCCGCCGGCAGTCGACCGGTTTTTCCCAAGGCCGTGCGGGGGCTGCGGTCGTGGATGAGCGAGAGGTCGGCGCGGAAATGGCGCACTTCGACGATTGGTTCGAAGCGGCCGGCAGGCGCGTCGAGCGCGGCGAGTCCAGTCCGGCGGAATGGGCCGCTGCCACGGTTCAGCGCCTGATCAGCATTCACCCGTTTCCCGATGCCAATGGCCGCACGGCACGGCTGGCGGGCGACTGGGTCTTGATGGGCCAGGGCCTTCCCCCGGCCAGCAGCCCAAAGCAGTTGATCGCCGTGTTCTCCAGCGGGCGCAATCCCGTGGGCCCTGAAGATGCGCTGGCGTTGACCGTCGAAGGCATGGCCAGAACCGTCGGGGTGTATGAAAGGCACCTGGGCCTGGAGCCCCGGGCCGAGGGGCCTGCCAGCGGCGCCGCGCACTGACCGGTGGGTTGGCCATCGGCCGGCCGCCCTGCCGCGTCAGAAGTCGATGGCCGCCGACAGCATCAGCGTGCGTGGCGCGCCCACGGTCACGTAGTTGCTGACCACCCAGTAGTTCTTGTCGAACGCGTTTTCCAGGCTGGCGCGCAGCACCACGGGCTTGCCGGAAACCTTGGTGGCGTAGCGGGCGCCGATGTCCAGGCGCGTCCAGTTGCCCACGCGCAGGCGGTTGGCGGCGTCGGCATAGACCGGCGAGGTGTGGATGACGCGGCCGTTCAGGCTCAGGCCCTGCACCCAGGGGGTGTCCCAATCCAGGCCCAGGTTGAAGGTGCGGTCCGGCACGCCGGCGGCGTTGTTGCCCTGGTTCAGACCGCCCGCGGTGCGCGTGAGCTTGGCGTCGTTGAACGCGGCGCTGGCCATCAGGCGCAGGCCGCGCTGGACTTCGCCGTAGGCCGTCAGCTCCAGGCCGCGGTTGCGTTGCTCGCCACCGAAGCTGTACACGTTGGTGACCGGGTCGGTGACCGCGCCGGGCTTCTTGATCTGGTAGATGGCGGCCTGGGTCGTGAGCTGGCCCCAGTCCACTTTCACGCCCACTTCGTGCTGCTTGGATTTTTGCGGGGCGAAGGTCTCGCCGGCGTTGGCGGTGGTGACACCGGCGGTGGCACCGCGGGTGAGGCCTGCGGTGTAGTTGGCATAGACCGAGATGTTCCTCGCGGGCTTGAACACCACGCCCGCCAGCGGCGTCACGGCGCTCTTGTCGTAGCGGCTGGTGGAGACGCCGGTGGTGGGCGTGAAGTTTTCCTGCTCCATGGTCTGGTGGCGCAGGCCCAGGGTCACCAGCAGGCGGTCGTCGAGGAAGGCCATGGTGTCGGCCAGCGCCAGGCTCGACTGGTCGGTGACCGAGCTTTTGCCGGGTGCGCCGCGCGCCACGGTCATGGCGGGCAGGGGCGAGGGGTTGTACAGGTTGGAGGCGTTGGTCGTGGCCGAGGTGGCGTAGAAGTAGCCCGTTTCCTGGTTCAGGTAGTTCGCGCCCAGGGCCAGCGTGTGGCCGACGCTGCCGGTCTTGAAGCGCGTGCGCAGGCCGACGTCGGCGGCCTTGGACTTCGTGTACTGGTCGTAGTAGGCGTTCGACACCCGGAAGTTGCCCAGCGCGTCGGGCCGGCCGCTGGGGAAGGTCTGCTCGTAGTCCATGTCCATGTAGCCCAGGCTGCCGTAGACGGTGGTGCGGTCGTTCAGGTCGTGTTCCAGGCGCGACATGACCGTCTTCACGTTGTCCTGCAGCTTCGTGCCGGGGTAGAAGTTGAGCCGCGCGTCGGGCACGGCCGGCACCGAGGTGGCCGTGCCGGCGAAGTTGATCTGGGGCCGGAACTCCTTGGTTTCGCCGCGCGTGGCGAAGGCGTCCAGCGACCAGCGCGTGCGGGCGCCGGCGTAGTCCAGGCCGACCGAGCCCAGGCCCAGGTTCTGCTTGCCGCCGTCGATGTTGCCCTCGCCGCCGCGCACCAGGCCGTTCACGCGCACGCCCCACTGGTTGTCTTCGCCGAAGCGGCGGCCCACGTCCAGGTGGGTGCCGAACTGCGCCTTGCCCATGTAGGTGGTGGTCAGCCGCGTGAGCGGCACGTCCGCCGCGCGCTTGGTCACCACGTTGATGCTGCCGCCGACGCTGCCGCTCGGGCCCACGCCATTGGTCAGCGCGCCGGGGCCCTTGAGCACTTCGACGCGCTCGACGGTCTCCAGCGGGATGCTGGTGGACGGCGCCAGGCCGAACAGCCCGTTCATGCTGATGTCGCTGTTGGACAGGGTGAAGCCCCGCACCTGGAAGTCGTCGCCGAAGCCGCCGCGCGAGGTGAGCGTGCGCACCGAGGCGTCGTTCATCACCACGTCCGCCACGGTCCGTGCCTGCTGGTTGTCGATCAGCTCCGAGGTGTAGTTGGTGGTGCTGAACGGGACGTTCATCAGGTCGGTGTTGCCCAGGATGCCCAGGTTGCCGCCACGCGCGAACTGCCCGCCCGAATAGGTCTTTTGCAGGCCGCCGATGGCCTCGGCCTGGTCGGATACGACCACTTCGTCGAGCGCCGTCCGGGCGGCGGTCTGCGCGCCGGCGCCGGTGGCGGCGATGAGAAGGCCGGCGCCGACGCAATGGCGGACGAGGCGGGCGAGCGGGGTGGGGGCGAATCGGGGTTCTGCGCGGCTGGCGTGTCGGTGCATGGTGTTCAGGAGCGGGCTTTGCGGCCGGCGGGCCGGGGTCCATGGCGAGGCCGTGAAAGGCCGGGAGAGGACCGCCGGGCGGCGGAAAGCGGTTAGAAGAATGAGAAGCGTTATCAATTATGAAGTCACCACCACGGGCCGATCGGGGTCGTCGGCCGGGCGCGTGGGATTGGTGCTATCAATTAAATAGCGTCGAAGGCAATCAAAACGCCGGCATGGGCCCGATTCGGCCCATATCCCGCCCGGCGGAATGCGATGACGAAGTCCTCCGAGCGGACTGCGGCGGCGCCTGGCCGGCCGGCGCGCCGCGCCGCCGCCGCAGCGGCCGCCGCTCCAGGGCGCCGGCCGGAACCGTCATGCCGGGCGGGCACAATACCGCCCACCATGCTGATGTACCCCCAAATCGACCCCATCGCCCTGCAAGTGGGCCCGCTGGCCATCCACTGGTACGGCCTGACCTATCTGGCGGCCTTCGCGCTGTTCATGTTCCTCGGGGTGCGGCGCCTGCGCCACCAGCCCTTCGCCTCCATCACCGGGCCGGGTGCCTGGACGCGGCGCGACGTGGAGGACATCCTCTTTCTCGGCGTGGTGGGCGTGGTGGCGGGGGGGCGGCTGGGCTACTGCCTGTTCTACAAGCCGGGCTACTACCTGTCCAACCCGCTGGAGATCTTCTACATCTGGCAGGGCGGCATGAGCTTTCACGGCGGGCTGCTGGGCGTGATCGCCGCGATGGTGTGGTTCGCGCATTCGCGCAAGCGGCCCTGGCTGCAGGTGGCCGACTTCGTGGCGCCGTGCGTGCCGACGGGGCTCGCGGCCGGGCGCGTGGGCAACTTCATCAACGGCGAGCTGTGGGGGCGCTTCAGCAGTCCGGACTTGCCCTGGGGCATGGTGTTCCCGCAAAGCGGCTCGCTGCTGCCGCGCCACCCGTCGCAGGTGTACCAGTTCCTGCTGGAGGGCGTGCTGCTGTTCGTGCTGCTGTGGCTCTATGCCCGCCGCGAGCGCCGCCAGGGCGAGGTGGCCGCGGCCTTCCTGGTGGGCTACGGCAGCTTCCGCTTCATCGCCGAATACTTCCGCGAGCCGGATGCGTTCCTGGGCATCCTCTCGCTGGGCATGAGCATGGGCCAATGGCTGTGCGTGCCGATGATCGTCGCCGGCATCGCCATGTGGGTGTGGGCGCGGCGCCAGCCGGTGCTGCAAAGGGCTTGAGGCCCCAGGGGCCTCCAGCACAATAAATACTAGGGCATGTTGCTATTGAAAATATAGCAAACGCCCTGGGGGCGAATTGGCACCCGGGGTGCCTCAGACCGCCGTGCGCCGCGGCGCCATCGACCACAGCAGGCCCAGCGCCACGGCCAGCAGGACCAGCATGGCCGCGTTGATGGCGGTCCATCCGATGCCCGACAGCAGCGCGCCCGAGCCGAACGACATGGCCACAGCCATGCCGCCGTTGCACAGCTCCATCAGCGCCTGGGCCGGGCCGCGTTCGTGCTCCGCATGGTTTTCGGACAGCAGCGTGGTGCCGGCGATCAGCATCAGGTTCCAGCCCACGCCCAGCAGCAGCGAGCTGGCCAGGAACTGCGCGAACCCCAGGCCCGACAGCGCCACCGTCGCGCTGGCCACCAGCGCCAGGGCGCCCGCGCCGGCCACGCGCCGGCTGCCCCAGCGGTCCACCAGCGGGCCGGCGAAGAACGCCGGCAGGAACATGCCCACCACGTGCCACTGGATCACCCGCGCCGCCTGGGCCGTGGAGAAGCCGCACCCATCCATGGCCAGCGGGGTGGCGTTCATGGCCAGGATCATCAGGCCGTGGCCGATGGCCGTCATGCCCACGGCGGCGCGCAGGGCGGGGCGCCGCAGCAGCGCGAGCAGCATCGCGCGCCCGGCGGCGGCCGGCTGCGGCGCCACGCCTTCGCGCAGCCGCGCCATGGCGGCGACGCCCAGCGCCGCCAGGGCCGCGATGGCCAGGTAGGAGCCCACGAACGGCGTGGCCAGCGCATCGCGCGAGCCCACCGCCACGGCCGGCGCGAGCAGCGCGGCGCACAGGCCCCCGCCTACCACGCAGGCCGCGGCCCGGCCCTTGTGGCGCGGGTCCACGGCCTCCAGCGCGGCGTAGCGGTAGTAGCCGGCTGAGGCCTGGTAGACACCGATGCAGGCCGTGCCCACGCACAGCAGCGCGAAGCTGCCCGCCGCCACCGCCAGGGCGCACACCAGGCCCCCGGCCACGCCGAAAGCGGCGCCCAGCACCAGGCCCGGCCGCCGGCCGCGCCGCTGCATGAACAGCGACAGCGGCGACACCGCCAGCAGGTTGCCCAGCACCAGCAGCGCCAGCGGCAGGGTGGCGAACGCGCCCCAGGGCGATAGCCGCAGCCCGACGAGGGACGTGAGGGTGATGCCGATGATGGAGCACGACCAGTAGAGCGCCTGGCCGGCGAACAGCAGACGGATGGCGGGGTTGCGAAGCAGCATGGCAGGGCCTGTGAGGGAGATGAAAAACGGAAAAGGGAAGGGCGGCCGAGCCGTGGCGCGGTGCGATGGGCCGGCCTCAGCGACCCGGGGCTTTCTCTGCCGGCCGCCGCGTCAGCCCGGCCGGGCCGCGCCGGCCGTCCCGGCGCCGAAGCGCTCGGCGTAGGCCTGCGGGCTCACGGCCCGGTGCTTGTGGAAGGCGCGCCGCAGCGTCTCGGGATGCTGGAACCCGCACAGCCGCGCCACGGTGGACACCGAGGCCTGCGCGTGGGCCAGCAGGGCCGACGCCGCCTCCACCCGCACCCGCTCCACGTAGCGCGCGGGCGTGGTGCCCAGCTCGCGCTGGAATACGCGAGTCAGGGTGCGCGGCGGCATGCAGGCGCGGGCGGCCAGCGCGTCCAGCGACAGGTCGCCGCCCAGGTGGCCGGGAATCCATTCCAGCAGCGGCGTGAGGCGGGGCGCGTGCGCCGCATCGGGCGCCAGCAGGGGGCTGAACTGCGCCTGCCCGCCCGGCCGGCGCAGGTACATCACCAGGCGGCGCGCCACCGCCAGCGCCATGGCGCGGCCCAGGTCGTGCTCCACCAGCGCCAGGGCCAGGTCGATGCCCGCCGTCACGCCGGCCGAGGTGAAGACGTGGCCATCGCCATCGATGCCGCCCGGGTCGTAGGTGTGCAGCCGGTCGCCCGCCACCCGCACCTGCGGATGGCCCTGGCGCAGGCCGTCCACGCTGTCCCAGTGGGTGGTGGCGGGCCGCCCGTCCAGCAGGCCGGCGCGGGCCAGCAGCAGCGCGCCCGAGCACACCGATCCCACGCGCCGGGCGGTGCGCTCGGCCTGCCGCAGCCAGTCGTGCAGGGCCGCGTCGTCCAGCTGGGCATCCACGCCCATGCCGCCGGGCACGAGCAGGGTGTCCAGGCCAGGGAGCGCCACGTCGCGACGCGCCGCGTCGGCCACCACGGCGAAGCCGGCGGAGCACGCCACCGGGCCGGCGGCCTCGGCCACCAGTTGCAGGGCGTAGGCCGGCGCGCGGCCCTGGCGCTCCATCTCGACATTGGCGGAGGCGAAGACCTGCAGCGGGCCGACCACGTCCAGGCTCATGAAGCCGGGGTACAGCAGGCAGGCGATGCGGCGGGGGCGTGGTGGGGTCATGCGCTGCAGTGTCGCGCGGCGCGGCGGTGGCTGCAATGACAACCATCGCACAGATCCGGCCACTTTCTGCGGAGCCAGTCGGCCGCGCAGGCGCCACCGCATGGGGGTTTTCGCGGCCCAGGGAATCCCTGATGGGAAAGTGGCGGCTCCATCGCCATAATTATGTGAAATTACGCACATTGCCGCGCGATGCCGGCAGGTTGCGTTTCGTTGCCACCGCTTGCGAGGTTGATCGAGCCACTCACCGCCGCCCACCGCCGCTCTTTTTCATGTCCTCCCTTCCCGCCACCGCGCGCGCACTCCCCCTGTCCTTGCATTCCGAGGCGGCCGAGCGCCTCCGCGAGCTGATCTTTGCCGGGCAGCTGCCCCCGGGTGGGTTCGTGGACGAGATCGCGCTGTGCGACCGGCTGGCCATCTCGCGCACCCCGCTGCGCGAGGCGCTCAAGGTGCTGGTGGCCGAGGGCCTGCTGCGCCACGAGCCGCGCCGGGGCTGCTTCGTGGCCGAGGTGACCGAGCGCGACCTGGACGAGATCTTCCCGGTGATCGCCCTGCTGGAGGGCCGCGCCGCGCACGAGGCCACCCTGCGCGCCAGCGAGGCCGACCTCGCTGCGCTGGAGGTGCTGCACGAGCGCCTGCGCGAGCACGCCGCAGCCGGCCGCATCGGCGAGTACTACGCGGCCAACCACGCCATCCACGAGGCGCTCATCACGCTGGCCGACAACCGTTGGCTGGCCCAGGTGATCGGCGACCTGCGCAAGATCCTGCGGCTGGCCCGCCTGCAGCAATTGCGCGCCCCGGGGCGGCTGCAGCAGAGCCTGGCCGAGCACCTGGAGCTGTTCGATGCCATCAAGCTGCGCGCTCCCGAGGTGGCCGAGGAGGCCATGCGCACCCACCTCGTGCGCCAGCGCGCCGCGCTGCGCGACATCGCCCGGAACCCCCCATCGAGGATCACGCCATGAATGCCACTGCGGAATGGATCACGCGCAGCGTCTCCCGCCTGCGCCCCGCTGACAAGACCACCGGATCGGCCGACGGCGCGGGCAGCGGCCCGGCCAAGGCGCCGGTGCCGCGCTCCACGCACGAACGCCTGCAGGCCACGCTGCGCCGCGGCCAGGAGGCGCTGTCGCCACGCGCGCTGCGGCGCCTGCTGGCCGACCTGCAGGAGGTGGGCGCGCCGCAGGTGAGCGAGGTCGAGGGCGGCCGCCGCGCCGAGGCCGTCGCCGCCTGGTACCACGCGGCCGAGCCCGAGGAGCGCCGCGACATGTGGCTGTTGCTGTGCGAGCAGTTCGCGCCCGATGCCACGCGCTTCAAGTCGGCGCGCCAGCGCTACGAGGCGGCGGCCGGCACGGCCGAGGAAGCCCATGCCGAGATCCACCTGCGCCGCGCGCTGGTGTCGCCGCGCACGCGGCTGCTGCAGCGCTTTGCGGTGTTTCCGAACGGCATGCGCTTTCTGCTCGACCTGCGGGCCGAGTTGCTGACGCAGCTCAAGGGCGACAAGCGGCTGCTCGCGCTCGATGCCGAGCTGGAGCAGCTGTTTTCCACCTGGTTCGACGTGGCGTTCCTGGAGCTGAAGCGCCTGTCGTGGGATTCGCCCGCCTCGCTGATCGAAAAGCTCATCAAGTACGAGGCGGTGCACGACATCCGCAGCTGGGCGGACCTGAAGAACCGGCTGGACAGCGACCGGCGCTGCTACGGCTTCTTCCACCCGCGCCTGCCCAACGAGCCGCTGATCTTCGTGGAGGTGGCGCTGGTGGCCGACCTGTCCAGCAGCATCACGCCGCTGCTGGACGAGGGCGCGGCGCCGTCCGACCTGTCGAAGGCGACCACGGCGATCTTCTACTCGATCAGCAACACGCAGACGGGGCTGCGCGGGGTGAGCTTCGGCGATTCGCTCATCAAGCACGTGGTGGAGACGCTGAACGCGGAGTTTCCGCGCCTGCGCACCTTCGCCACGCTGTCGCCGATCCCGGGGTTCCGTTCGTGGCTGTCCAAGCACTGCGCCGCCGCGCTCGATGCGCTGGATGACAAGCGCCGCGCCGAGCTGGGCAAGGCCGTGGGGTTCGAGCCGCCGCAGGCCGCCCACGTGCTGGCCGCGGCCGACAAGGCGCTGGAGCTGCCCCCGAAGTCGCCCGTGCGCCAGCTGCTGCTGCAGTGCGCCGCGCGCTACCTGGGGCGCGAGCTGCACGAGGGCAAGCCGGTGGACCCGGTGGCGCGCTTTCACCTGGGCAACGGCGCGCGCGTGGAGCGCCTGAACTGGGCGGGCGACCCGTCGTCCAAGGGCCTCAAGCAATCGTTCGGCCTGATGGTCAACTATCTCTACGATCTCAAGCGGATCGACAAACACCGCGGCCTGCTGGCGCAGGGCCGCGTGCCGATGTCGGGAGACATCGAGAGCCTGTGCCGGGACTGAGGCGGTGTGAGCGGGGCAGAAAGAAAAAAGGCCGGTGCGCGCCATGAAAGCGCCCGAGCCTTTTCGCCCCGCGGGTCAGATGGCACCGGCGCCATGAGCGCGCCTTCCTTGCATGCATGACAAAGACCCACAACGACAGGAGACAGACACCATGAACCATTCCCCTTTGCAGCGCCGCGGCGTGCTGCGTGGCGCGGCCGCGGCCGGCCTGGCGCTGGCCACCGGCCGGGTGTTGGCGGCCGACCCCTGGCCGGCCAAGCCGGTGAACCTCGTCGTGCCGTTCCCGGCCGGCGGCGGCACGGACGCCTTCGCGCGGCCGTTCGCGGCGCAGTTCGCCAAGTCCACCGGCAAGATGCTGATCATCGACAACCGTGGCGGCGCGGGCGGCACCGTCGGGGCCAGCTTCGCGGCCAAGGCGCAGCCCGACGGCTACACGCTGTTCATGGGCGGCACGCACCACGTGATCGCGCCCTCGATGTACCCCAAGCTCGACTACGACATCGAGAAGGACTTCATCCCGCTCGCGCTGCTGGCCAACGTGCCGCAGGTGCTGGTGGTCAACCCGCGCACGGTGCAGGCCACCACCATGCCGCAGTTCCTGGACTTCCTGCGGCGCAACCCGGCCAAGCTCAACTACGCCTCGGCCGGCGCGGGCACCTCGCACCACCTGGCGGGCGAGCTGTTCAAGCTGCAGACCAACACCTTCATCACGCACATTCCCTACCGAGGCGCAGGCCCGGCGCTGCAGGACCTGATCGGCGGCAACGTGGACATGATGTTCGACGGGCTGGGCTCGTCCGCCGCGCACATCAAGGGCGGGCGGATCAAGGCGCTGATGGTGGCCGGCGCCCGGCGCAACCCGGCCTTCCCCGACGTGCCCTGCGCGGCCGAGGTGGGCCTGCCCGACTACACCGTGACCACCTGGTACGGCCTGTGGGCGCCCAAGGGCACGCCGGCCGACCTGCAGGCGCGCATCGTCGAGGAGACGCAGCGCCTGGGCACGGCCGAGGACCTGAAGGCCGTGTGGGCCAAGAACGGCGCCGACTACGGCGGCCTGTCCCAGACGCAGTTCGCCGCCATGGTCCACTCGGAGGTTCGCCGCTGGGCGAAGGTGGTCAAGGATTCGGGCGCCAAGCTCGATTGACCGGAGCCCCCGGGCGGGGCTGCAAGGCGGCCGATGCGGCCGGTGGAAACGGCGGACATGGTGGAGAAGGCGGACATGGCGGGTGACATCGGGGTGGAGCGGGTCGACGGGGCGGATGGCGCTCCCGGGGTGGTGCGCGTGGTGCTGCGTCACCCGGGGCGGCTCAACGCCATGTCCCGCGCCATGTGGCGGCAGCTGCGCGCCGTGTTCGAGCAGCTGCAGGCCGATGCCGGCGCGCGCTGCGTGCTCATCGAAGGCGAGGGCGATGCCTTCTGCGCGGGCGGCGACATCTCCGAGTACCCGGCGTTCCGCTTCGACCGCGAGGCGCTGCGCGACTTCCACGAAACCGACGTGTGGGGTGGCCTGGCGGCCATGCTGGCGTGCGACGTGCCCATCGTGGCCGGCATCCGCGGCGCCTGCATGGGCGCGGGCGTGGAGATCGCCAGCTGCTGCGACGTGCGCATCGCCGGCGCGGGGGCCCGCTTCGGCGCGCCGATCGCGCGGCTGGGCTTTCCGATGGCCCCGCGCGAGGCGCAATTGGTGGCCGGCGCGGTGGGCGATCTGATCGCCCGGCAGATGCTGCTGGAGGCCGCCACCTTCGGGGCCGAGGCCATGGCGGCGCGGGGCTTCCTGAACCGCGTGGTGGCCGACGAGGCGCTGGCCGCCGAAGCCCTGGCCAGCGCCCGGCGCATCGCCGCGCTCGCCCCCGCCGCGGCGCGCATGAACAAGCAGACGCTTCGTGCCTTGAAAGGGCCTGCGGCGCATATTCCACTAGGGCATGGTGCTATGAATAATGTAGCAATTGACCCGGCGGCCACCGCACCGGGGCAGGGGCCGGGCCCCTTCGCCGACCCCGATCCCTATGCCTACGCGGACAGCCCCGAGCACCGCGAAGGCATCATGGCGTTCCTGGCCAAACGTCCTCCCGTCTTCTGACACCCGACCGTTTTCCTTTTTTTTGTATGAGCCAACACAACCTGTACACCGCCCTGCGCGCGGCCTTTCCGGACGACCTGGATGCCGTCGCCGTCGAAACCACGGCGGCCGACGGCACGCCCCTGCACTACACCTGGAGCGACCTGGACCGCGCCAGCGCGCGCATCGCCAACCTGCTGGCGTCGCTGGACCTGCCGGACGGCAGCCGCATCGCGGTGCAGGTCGAAAAGTCAGTCGAGGCCCTGCTGCTGTACCTGGCCACGCTGCGCGCGGGGCATGCCTTCCTGCCGCTGAACACGGCCTACCAGAGCGGCGAGATCGAATACTTCGTCGGCAATGCGGAGCCCGCAGTGGTGGTGTGTTCTCCCGCCAACTTCGGCTGGGTGTCCAAGATCGCCTTCACGGCCGGCACGCAGCACGTGTTCACGTTGGGCGACGACCGCACCGGCACCCTGCTGGAGCGTGCCGCGCACCACGGCGACACGCACCTGCCCGTGCCGCGGGCGGCCGACGACCTGGCCGCCATCCTGTACACCAGCGGCACCACCGGCCGCAGCAAGGGGGCGATGCTCACGCACGGCAACCTGCTGTCCAACGCGCAGGTGCTCAAGGAATACTGGGGTTTTCGGCCGGACGACGTGCTCATCCATGCGCTGCCCATCTTCCATGTGCACGGCCTGTTCGTGGCGATCCATGCGGCGCTGCTCAACGGCAGCAAGATGATCTGGCTGGCGCGGTTCGACCCGCGCGCGGTGGTCGCCGCGATGCCGCGCGCCACCGTCTTCATGGGCGTGCCTACGCTGTACGTGCGCCTGCTGGCCGAGCCGGGCCTCACCCGCGAGGCGGTGCGGAACATGCGCCTGTTCATCGCGGGCTCGGCGCCGCTGCTGATCGAGACCTTCCGCGAATGGCAGCAGCGCACGGGCCACACCATCCTGGAGCGCTATGGCATGAGCGAGACCATCATGCTCACCTCCAACCCCTACACGGCCGACCCGCGCCACGGCGGCCAGGACGAACGCCGGGGCGGCACCGTGGGCTTTGCCCTGCCGGGCGTGGGCCTGCGCGTGGTGGACGATGCGGGCGCGCCGCTGCCCGTGGGCGAGATCGGCAATATCCAGGTGCGCGGGCCCAACGTGTTCAAGGGCTACTGGCGCATGCCCGAGAAGACGCAGGAAGAGTTCAGCACCGATGCCAACGGGCACCGCTGGTTCAAGACCGGCGACGTGGGCCGCGTGGACGAACGCGGCTACGTGAGCATCGTGGGCCGCAGCAAGGACCTCATCATCAGCGGGGGCTACAACGTCTATCCGGCCGAGATCGAGGGCTACATCAACGAGATGCCCGGCGTGGCCGAGAGCGCGCTCATCGGCGTGCCGCACCCGGACTTCGGCGAGGTCGGCGTGGCCGTCATCACGCCCAAGCCCGGCGCGCAGCTCGATGGCGACGCCATCGTGGGGCGGCTCAAATCGCAGCTGGCCAACTTCAAGATCCCCAAGCGCTGCTTCATCGCCCCCGAACTGCCCCGCAACGCCATGGGCAAGGTGCAAAAGAACCTGCTGCGCGAGCAGCACAAGGGGCTGTTCGCCTGACCCGGCGCGGCCCCGGCGGGCCCGGGCCGCGGAACGCGGGGGAAAAGCCGCTTCACCGATGGGGTGGCAGGTGCTAACCTGACCCTTGCCCTTGCCCTCTGGAGTCCTGCTGCATGCCTGCCGCCTTGCCCCGGTCCCCGGCGACCCCGGCCCCCCCGAACCTGCCGGACAAGGACCGGTCGGTCGCGTCGGCGGTCCTGTTCGTCGTGCTGGTCGCGCTGCTGCTGGTGGCCTCCAACGTGTGGCTGGCCTGGCGGGCGCGCGATGCCGAGTGGCAGCAGGCCGCCGATGCGGCGCGCAACCTGACGCATGCCGTCGCCCAGCAGACCGATGCCATGTTCGCCGAGGTCGGCCGCGTGGTCGGCAGCGTGGTGTACGAACTGGAGCGCTCGGAGATGGCCCCCGACGCCCTGGAACGCCTGCAGCCCCTGCTGGTCACCCACGTGGCGCAGTCGGAGCACCTGCACGGCATGTTCGTCTTCGGGCCGGATGGCCGCTGGCTGGTCAATTCGCAGCCCGTGCAGAACCCCCAGGCCAACAATGCGGACCGCGCCTATTTCATCCACCACCGCGACAGCCCAAGTACGCGCGTCGCCATCGGCAAGCCCATCGTCAGCCGGTCCTCGGGCGTGTGGATCATTCCGGTGTCGCGGCGCATCGACGACGCCGAAGGGCAGTTCGCAGGGGTGGCGCTCGCCACCATCCGCGTGGACTATGTGCTCGGCCTGCTCAATGGCCTGCAGATCGGGGACAAGGGCGCCATCGCGCTCCTGCTGGGCGACGGCACCGTCCTGGCCCGGCGGCCCTTCTTCGCCGAGGACCTGGGCCGCAGCCTGAGCGGCACGCCGCTGTTCCAGATGCTGATGCAAAGCCGCGCCGGCGTCGCCACCGCGCCATCGCCCATCGACGGGGTGCGCCGGCTGGTGGGCTTCGAGCACACCCGCAACAATGGCCTGTTGGTCACCGTGGCCCTCGCGGAAGACGAGGTGCTGGCCCAGTGGCGCCGCTCGGCCTCGGTGCAGGCCCTGGGCATCCTGCTGCTGGTGGTCGTGATCGGGCTGGCGGGGGGCGGCGTGATCCAGGCGATCCGGCACCGCCGCGACGTCGAGCGCGACCTGACGGCGGCGCGCGATGCGCTGATGCTGGCCAACGACAAGCTGGAGCACCTGGCCGAGCACGACGGCCTGACGGGGCTGTACAACCGCCGCGCCTACGACCAGCACATCGCCAACGCCATGGCCCGCTGCCGGCGCAGCCGCATGCCGGTGTCGGTCGTCCTGTTCGATGTGGATTTCTTCAAGAAGTACAACGACTTCTTCGGCCATCTCAGCGGCGACGAATGCCTGCGCCAGGTCGCCAAGGCGCTGGAGGCGTCGGTGCGCCGGCCGGAGGACATGGTGGCGCGCTACGGCGGCGAGGAGTTCGTGATCGTGCTGCCCGAGACCGACGCATCCGGCGCGGCCCTCGTGGCCTCGGCAGCCCGCGCGGCGGTGCGCGCGCTGCAGATCGCGCACCCGCAAAGCCCCTTCGAGTGCGTGACGGTCAGCGGCGGCCTGGCCTGCTGCGACTGGACGGACGGCGCGCCGGACAACGCCCAGGGCCTGCTGGCCAGCGCCGACGCCGCGCTGTATGCCGCCAAGCAGGCCGGGCGCAACACGGTGCTGTCCCTCGCCGGGCCCGGCGCCCGGGCGGCCTGACCGGCGCGGTGCGGGTCACTGCCAGCACCGCGGCGCAGGGCAGGGCGATGCCCCTGAGTCAGGCCGCCGCCGCTGACCCGCTGGCGCAAAAGATGCAGCCGGCCGCGGGCGCGGTGCCTCCGCCCGGATCGGTGCCCGCCGCGTGGCTGCAGCAGTGCTCCAGCCAGCCGCTCACCAGCCGGTACACCGACAGGTTGGTGCGGGCCGTGGGCGCGCACAGGTAGTAGCCCAGCGGGCTCTGAAAGCGCTGGCCCAGCGGCTCGACCAGCGTGCCGGCCTGCAGTTCGTCCTCCACCAGGCAGGTGGGCACGATGCCCACGCCGAAGCCCGACACGGCGGCCCGGATGATGAGCGAGTACAGGTTGAAGCCCGGCCCGAAGCGGCTGCCGCCGGTGTCGCAGCCGTTCGCCGCCATCCAGTCGTGCCAGGCCAGCGGCACCTCGATGTGCTGCAGCAGCGTGGCGTGCTGAAGGTCGGCCTGGGTGCGCAACGGCAGCGTGTCGCGCAACTGGGGGCTGCAGACGATGCTGGTCTCCTGCCCGATCAGGTAGCGGGCGTTGGCGCTGGGCCAGTTGCCGTAGCCGTACTGGATGGCGGCATCGAACTCGTGCGGCACCGCGAAGTCGTGCGCGTGCTGGTAGCGCACGAAGTTCAGCGACACCTGCGGCAGCGTGCGCTTGAAGTGCCCCAGGCGCGGAAACAGCCACTGCGCCGCGAACGTGGGCGGCACCGAGAGGTTCAGCGCCCCGCCGTCGCCCCCATAGGACATGAGCTGGGCCGTCGCCGATTCCAGCGCGGCGATGGCCGGGCGCGTGGCGTTGAGGTAGGTGGCGCCCGCATCGGTCAGCTTCAGCCCCGACGAGCGGCGGATGAAGAGCTTCTGGCCCAGGTAGTCCTCCAGCGAGGCGATGTGGCGGCTGATGGCGCTTTGCGTCACGCACAGCTCCTTGGCCGCCATGGTGAAGGCCTGGTGCTTTGCCGCAGAGTGGAAAGCGTTCAGTTCGGAGAGGGTGGGGCAGAGGCGGCGCATGCAGTGGTATGAGCTGTAGTCATGGGCAGGTGAGATTTTAGGCGTTGCGACAAGACGGCATTGGCCCGATAAATGCAACCTGTGACGGCGTTGTGACGGTTTTTCCCGAATGAAGGTGCCAGCGTGCACCGCCTTCGGGACGGTACGGGGCGTTGGCCCCCATCGCCGGCAGCCCATGAGTAATTTCGAAGCCCCTATTTTGGATTTTTTGATTCCATGACCGCTTTGTTGATTGAAAACAGCCAGGTGCTGGACGTGCATGCCCTGGCGCTGCGCCCGGGTCTTTCGGTGCTGGTGCAGGACGGGCGCATCGCCGCGGTGGGCGAGGGCCTGCAGGCGCCCGAAGGCGCCACGGTGGTCGATGCGCGCGGCATGACGCTCATGCCCGGCATGATCGACTGCCACGTGCACGTGGTGGCCTCGTCGTTCAACCTGGGCGCGGTGGCCAGGATGCCCAACGTGTTCACCATGCTGCGCTCGCTGCCCATCATGAAGGGCATGTTGGAGCGCGGCTTCACCTCGGTGCGCGATGCGGGCGGCGGCGACTGGTCGCTGGCCGAAGCGGTGCGCACGGGGCTGGTGCTGGGCCCGCGCATCTTTCCCTCGGGCAAGGCACTGTCGCAGACGGGCGGGCATGCGGACTTCCGCCAGCGCAACGACGACCTGGACGTGTGCTCGTGCGCCTACAAGCTGGGCAACATCGGCCGCGTGGTCGATGGCGTGGACGCCTGCCGCCTGGCGGTGCGCGAAGAGATCCTCAAGGGCGCCACGCAGATCAAGGTCATGGCCTCGGGCGGCGTGGCCTCGCCCAACGACCCGATCAACAACCTGGGCTATTCCGAGGCCGAGTTGCGCGCCATCGTGGAAGAAGCCTCCAACGCCAACACCTATGTGATGGCCCATGCCTACACGCCCCGCGCCATCGCCCGCGCCGTGCGCTGCGGCGTGCGCACCATCGAGCACGGCAACCTGGTGGATGCCCCCACGGCCGAGCTGATGGCCGAACTGGGCGCCTTCATGGTGCCCACGCTCATCACCTACGAGGGCCTGGCCAACGAGGGCGAGCGCTACGGCCTGCCGGCGGTGTCCATCGCCAAGATCGACTCGGTGCGCGGCCAGGGCAGGCAAGCCATTGAAATCCTCGCCAAGGCCGGCGTGAAGATGGGCCTGGGCAGCGACCTCCTGGCCGAGACGCACTACCTGCAGGCCGACGAGCTGCGCCTGCGCGCCGACGTGCTGGGCAACGGCCCGGTGCTGCAGCAGGCCACGCTGGTCGGCGCCGAGATCCTCGGGCAGCAGGGCCAGTTGGGCGAGGTGACGCCCGGCGCCATCGCCGACCTGCTGCTGGTGGACGGCAACCCGCTCACCGACATCGCCTGCCTGCTGAACCAGGGCGAGCGCATCCGCGCCATCGTCAAGGACGGCGCGTTCGTGAAAAACAACCTCTGACACCAACCCCCCTGACCTGACCGGAGAACACCATGCAACGTAGAAATTTCGTCAAGCTCGGCGGCGCCGCAGCCGCCCTGCAGTGCCTTCCCTCCATCGGCTTCAGCCAGCAGGGCGAGGTCTTCCGCATCGGCTCGCTCACGCCCATTACCGGCGCCGGCAGCCCCTACGGCCCGGGCATGCAGCAGGCCATCCGCCTGGCGGTGGACGAGGTCAACGCCGCGGGTGGCGCGGGCGGGCGCAAGCTCGAACTCTTCACCGAGGACGACCAGACCAAGCCCGACGCAGCCGTGCTGGCGGCCAAAAAGCTCATCGAGGTGAACAAGGTACAGGCCGTGCTGGGCACCTGGGCTTCGGGCGTGACGCTGGCGGTGATGCCGCTGACCGATGCGGCCGGCATCATCCAGATGAACGTGTCGGGCGCGCCCGCCATCTCCACGCTCGACACCAAGGACCTGGTGTGGCGCTTTCAGGCCACCAACGACCGCTTCGGCGCGGCGTTCGCCGAGATCTGCGCCAAGCGCGGCTTCAAGCGCCCGGCCACCATGGCGTTCAACAACGCCTCGGGCCTGGGCAACGTGGAAGGCTTCACCAAAGTCTGGGAAAAGCGCGGCGGCAAGGTGGCGGCGCACGTCACCTACGAGCCCAGCCGCCCCAGCTACCGCAGCGAGCTGCAGAAGATCCTCGCGGCCAAGCCCGATGTGATCGTGATGGGCTCGTACCTGCCCGACACCACCATCATCCTGCGCGAATGGTTCCAGTCCGGCGCCGACAACAAATGGGTCATTCCTGGCTGGGCCGCCAATCCCGACCTGGTGAAGGCCCTGGGCGCCGAAGTGTGCGAGGGCATCATCTCGGTGGAGACGGTCTCCAACGAAAAGAGCACCTCGTACGCGCAGTTCGACGCGGCCTTCACCAAGGCCACGGGCAAGGCGGCCTCCACCAACATCTACGCCGCCATGGCCTACGACATGGTGATCTCGCTGGCCCTGGCCATGGAAGCCGCTGGCCCCAAGGCCACGGTGGAGCAGGTCAACGCCAAGCTGCGCGAGGTGTCCAACGCCCCCGGCACGGCCGTGTACTCGTTCGCAGAAGGCAAGGCGCAGTTGGGCAAGAAGGCCAAGGTGAACTACGAGGGCGCGTCCAGCAAGCTGGACTTCGACAAGTTCGGCGACGCCACGCCCGACTTCGGCGTGTTCATTATCGAAAAGGGCCAGCTGGTGCGCCGCGACGTGGTGTCCATCACGGTGTGAGCGGGCGCAGCCCGGGCGGCCCCCGAGCGGGGGCGCCCGGGTTTTTCTTGACAAGGCAGGGTAAGAACGAGATGACGCAATGACCTGGATAGCTTTCGCAAACCTGTTGATCAATGGATTGATCGAAGGCCTGGTGGTGGCGCTGCCCGCACTGGCCATGACCCTGGTGATGGGCGTCAACCGCTTTCCCAACGCGGCCACGGGCGACTTCCTGACCACCGGCGCCTATGCCGCCGTGGCGGTGCAGATGCTGGGCGGCTGGCCGCTGTGGGCCGCGGCGCTGGCGAGCATGGCCGCGACCGCCGTGGTGTCCGCGGGCTCGTACACGCTGATCTTTCGCAAGCTGGCCGGGCGGCCCATGGTGTCGTCGATGCTGGCGGCCATCGGCCTGGGCTTTCTGCTGCGCAGTTTGATTTCGTTCTTCGCCGGGCACGACCAGCGCACGTTCGATCTGCCGCTGGTGCGGGCCTGGAACTTCGGCGGGGTGCGCCTGCTGCCGACCGACGTGGCCATCGCGGGCATCGCCGTGCTGTGCCTGCTGGTGGTGTTCGTGCTCATCTACAAAACGAGCTTCGGGCGCCAGCTGCGCGCCGTGGCCGACAGCGCCGACCTGGCGCGCGCCAGCGGCATCCGCGCCGGCGGGCTCATGCTCAGCCTGTGGGTGCTGGTGGGTGCGCTCTCGGCCATCGGCGGCGTGCTACTGGGCATGAAGGCCATCGTCAGCCCCGAGATGGGCTGGGAGAGCTTGATTCCCGCCTTCGCCGCCATGGTGCTGGGCGGCATCGGCAGCCCGGTGGGCGCAGTGCTGGGCGCGCTGCTGCTGTGCGTGGCGCAGGAGCTTGCCGTGCCGCTGCTGGGGCCGTCCTACAAGCTGGTGCTGTCGTTCGTGGTGCTGGCGCTGGTGCTGCTGCTACGCCCGGCCGGCATCATGGGCCGCGTGCAGCTGGTGCGCTGATGCCGAAGGAGCCGAATCCATGATTGCCTACCTTTGCGCCATCGGCGTCATCGCCCTCATCTACTGCCTGCTCGCGCTGGGCCTGAACCTGCAGTTCGGCCTCACGCGGCTGGTGAATTTCGGCGTGGTGGCGTTCTTCGCCGTCGGCGCCTACACCTCGGGCCTGCTGTCGCTGCAGGGCGTGCCGCTGGCGCTGTGCTTCGTGGCCGCAGGCGTGCTTTCGGGCCTGCTGGCGCTGCCCATCGGCCTGTTGTCGCTGCGGCTGCGCGACGACTACCTGGCCATCGTCACGCTCGGCTTCTCGGAGGCCGTGCGCATCTCCATCCAGCAGGAAAGCTGGCTCACCAAGGGCGTGCAGGGCCTGCCGGGCCTGCCCAAGCTGTTCGCGACCTGGGGGCCGGTGTCGGACCTGGCCACGTTCGCCACCTTGCTCGCGCTGGTCGCGCTGGTGTCCTGGGGCACGGTGCGGCTCACGCGCAGCCCCTTCGGGCGGCTGCTGAAAGCCATCGGCGACGACGAGGCCGCGCTGTCGGCGCTGGGCAAGGACCCGGCCTGGTTCAAGGTGCAGGTGTTCATGCTGGGCGCGGCGCTGGCCGGCGTGGCGGGTGCGTTCTACGCGCACTTCATCACCTTCATCACGCCCGAGCAGTTCATTCCGCTCATCACCTTCTACGTGTGGATGGGCCTGGTGATGGGCGGCGCCGGTTCGGTGCGCGGCGCGGTCTTCGGCTCGCTGCTGCTCATGGTGTTCCTGGAGGGCTCGCGCTTCGCCAAGGACTGGGTGCCGGGCGTGTCCGAAGTGGGCATGGCCAGCCTGCGGCTCGCGGCCGTGGGGCTCGCGCTGATCCTGGTCACCCTGTATCGCCCGAGCGGCCTGTTCGGAGGGAAGTCGCAATGATGGCAACGACAGCAGCCACGATGCTGAAAGTGGAGGCCGTGACGCGGCAGTTCGGCGGCTTCAAGGCGGTGGACGGCGTGTCGCTGCAGCTGGCCGAGCAGGAGATCCTGGGCATTGCCGGCACCAACGGCGCGGGCAAGAGCACCCTGTTCGCCGCCATCGCCGGTCAGCAGCCGGCCGATGCCGGGCGCATCACCTTCACCGGCCAGGACATCACCCGCGTGCCGCCGTACCGCCGCGCACGGATGGGCCTGGTGCGCACCTTCCAGATCCCGCGCGAGTTCAAGAGCCTCACCGTGCACGAGAACCTGCTGGCCGCCGCGGCCAACCCGCAGGGCGAGCGCCTGGTGAACGCGTTCTTCCAGACGCGCAGCCTGCGCGAGCACGAAGCGCAGCTGGCGGCCAAGGCCGACGGCATCCTCCAGTTCCTGAACCTGGCGCGTGTGCGCGATGTGCGGGCGGGCGGCCTGTCGGGCGGGCAGAAGAAGCTGGTGGAGCTGGGCCGCGTGCTCATGCTGGACCCGCGCTGCATCCTGCTGGACGAGCCCTTCGCCGGCGTGAACCCTGTGCTGATCGAGGAAATCTGCGACCGCGTGCGCGAGTTGCACGGCCAGGGCAT
Source organism: Acidovorax sp. SUPP1855 (assembly GCF_030158955.1). Taxonomy (NCBI): domain Bacteria; kingdom Pseudomonadati; phylum Pseudomonadota; class Betaproteobacteria; order Burkholderiales; family Comamonadaceae; genus Acidovorax; species Acidovorax sp. SUPP1855. The sequence continues at coordinate 62,930 of NZ_BQXI01000004.1, forward strand.
CGCCTTCATCGTGATCGAGCACCACCTGCAGGCGCTCAAGGCGCTGTCGCACCGCATGATCGTGATGGACCGCGGCCGCATCCTCGCCGAGGGCGATCCGCACACCGTGCTGGACGACCCGCGCGTGCAAGAGGCCTACATGGGAGGGGTGGTATGACCAGTGCATCGCACAACGGCAGCGGCAGCGGCAACCTGCTGCAGATCGGGCAGCTGCGCGGCGGCTATTCGGACGTGGACATCATCCATGGCATCGACCTGGCCGTCGCGCCGGGCGAGATCGTCACCATCGCCGGCACCAACGGCGCGGGCAAGTCCACGCTGGTGAAGGCGCTGCTGGGCCTGCTGCCGCGCGTGTCGGGCAGCATCCACCTGGGCGGGCGCGACATCACGCGTCTGTCGGCCGAAGACCGGTTCGACGCGGGCCTGGCCTACGTGCCCCAGGTGGCCAACGTGTTCCCCTCGCTCACCGTGCGCGAGAACCTGCTGGTGGTGCGCGGCGTGCCGCACGTCAAGCGCCGCATGGATGCGGTGCTGGCCGACTTTCCCGCCCTGGTCGAGCGACTGCCGCAGCCGGCCAGCAATCTCTCGGGCGGCGAGCGCCAGCAGCTGGCCTTCGCCCGCGCGCTGATGCCCTCGCCGCGCATCATGGTGCTGGACGAGCCCACGGCGGCGCTGGCGCCTTCGCTGGTCGGCAAGGTGTTCGACATGGTGCGCACGCTGCCCGCCGCCGGCGTGGCGGTGCTGATGGTGGAGCAGCGCGCGCGCCAGGCGCTGCAGATCAGCCAGCAGGGCTACATCCTCGACCAGGGGCGTTGCGTGCTGCAGGGCCCGGCTGACGGGCTGTTGGCCGACGAGCGCATGGCGCAGCTGTACCTGGGCAACCACTGAGGCGGGGAAGGAGCGCCCGCTGCGGTTGGTTGCTCCTTTTTTGATAGCGCAATGCCCTAGTAGTGATTGCGCTGGAGGGCGATTCGATGCGCAATCGCCCTGTAGCGCGGATCGCCCTCGGTCAGCGCAGCACCAGCACGGGGATGTGCGAGTGGGTCAGCACGTGCTGCGTCTCGCTGCCCAGCAGCAGCCGCTGCAGGCCCTTGCGCCCATGCGAGGCCATCACGATCAGGTCGCACTGGTGCTTGCGGGCCGCGGCGATCACCGCCTCGGCGACGAGGTCGGACTTGCTCACCACCGCCTTCACCGCCACCCCCTGGGCGCTGCCCAGCGCCTTGATGCCGTCCACCAGTGCCTTGGCGGATGCGGTCCACTGCGCCTCGATGCGCTTGGCATCGCCCGTGTCCACGATGGAGCCGCCCTCGAAGTAGCTGCGCGGATAGCGCGGCACCACCTTGAGCACGACCACGGCGGCGCCGCTCAGCGCCGCCAGCGCGAGGCCGTGGTCCACGGCCTTGCCGGAGAGTTCGGAGCCATCGGTGGCGATCAGGATGCGTTGGTACATGGAAGACTCCCGAAGTGGACGGAGGATGCCAGCTTACGAAGCCTGGGCAAGGGCAGGCTTGATCCAGGTCAATGTGCGGACGGGGGAGGGCGCATAGCCTCGGGGCCATGCTTTCCCACCGCTTCGAGCCGCCTCCCGACCGCCCCGACCTGACTGCGGGAACGCCGGCCCCGGACGCTCCGTGCGCAGAGCGTGCCTTGCTGCTCGACGACCCGCAGGAGTGGCCCTCGTTCGGCCGCGCCCACCTGCCTGCGGGTGCCGGCGCTGACGCTGACGCCACCGCGCAGACCTGGGAATCGCATGTGGTGCTGGAGGGCATGCACTGCGCCGCCTGCGCCCTGACCATCGAAGACGTCCTGCGCGCTGTGCCCGGTGTGGCGCAGGCCGATGTGAGCGCGGCCACCCGGCGCGCGCGTGTCGTGTGGAATGCCGCCCACGTGCGGCCCTCGCAGTGGATCGCGGCGGTGCGGCGCGCGGGCTACCGGGCCCTGCCGGCCATGGACGCCTTTGCGCGGGCGCAACGCCAAGGCGAGCACCGCCGCGCGCTGTGGCGCTGGCTGGTGGCCGGCTTTTGCATGATGCAGGTGATGATGTACGCGTGGCCCGCCTACGTGGCGCAGCCGGGCGACCTCACGGCCGAGATGGAGCAGCTGCTGCGCTGGGCCTCGTGGGTCATCACGCTGCCGGTGGTCATCTTCGCCTGCGGGCCGTTCTTTGCGAACGCGCTGCGCGACGTGCGCCTGCGCCGGGTGAGCATGGACCTGCCCGTGGCGCTGGGCATGGCCATCACCTTCGGGGTGAGCACGGCGGGCACCTTCGATCCCAGCGGAATCTTCGGGCGCGAGGTGTTCTACGACTCGCTGACCATGTTCGTGTTCTTTTTGCTCACCGGCCGCTGGCTGGAGCTGCGCCTGCGCGACCGCACGGCCGGCGCGCTGGAGGCGGTGATGAACCGCCTGCCCGACAGCGTGGAGCGCCTGCAGGCCGATGGCGCCTTCGTGCGCGTGGCCGTGCGGCGCCTGGCCGTGGGCGACACGGTGCGCGTGCTGCCGGGCGAGGCCTTCCCGGCCGATGGGCGCATCACGCGGGGCGACACGCTCGCGGACGAGGCCCTGCTCACGGGCGAGTCCACGCCCGTGGCGCGGCCCGAGGGCAGCGCCGTGACCGCCGGCAGCTACAACCTGCAGTCGGCCGTGCAAGTTAAGGTGGAGCGGGTGGGGGCCGACACGCGCTTCGCCCAGATCGTGGCGCTGATGGAAAGCGCCTCGCTGCAAAAGCCGCGCCTGGCGCAACTGGCGGACCGCATCGCGCGGCCGTTCCTCATCGCCGTGCTGGCAGCGGCTGCGCTGGCTGCGGCGTGGTGGTGGCCCACCGACCCGGGCCATGCGCTCATGGTGGCGGTGGCGGTGCTCATCGTCACCTGCCCGTGCGCGCTGTCGCTCGCCACGCCCGTGGCCATGCTGACCGCGGCGGGCACGCTGGCGCGCCAGGGCGTGCTGGTGCGCCACCTGCAGGCGCTGGAGGCCCTGGCGGGTGTGGACACCGTGGTGTTCGACAAGACCGGCACCCTCACGCGCGACGGCATGGCCGTGCGCGGCGTTCACCCGGCGCCGGGCCAGGAACGGGCCGACGCCCTCGCACTGGCCGCGGCCGTGGCCCGCCATTCGGTGCACCCGGTGTCGCGGGCGCTGGTGGCTGCGGCATCGCGCGAGGGGCTGCCCGCCGCTTCGCGCTGGCACGTGCTGGAAGTGCACGAACTGGCCGGGCAGGGCCTGGTGGCGCGTTTGCGGGAGGCGGATGAAGGCGCGGATGGCGCCGCCGATGCGCGCGGCCGGCTGGCCCTGGGCGAGCGCACCGTGCGCCTGGGCTCCGTGCGCCATGCGGGCGCCAGCGTCCCGGCAGGTGACGGGGGCGAGGGCGGCGCCACGGATCAGCAGGTGGTGCTGTCCGAGCAGCGCGGCGACGGCACGCGCGTGGAGCTGGCCCGGTTCGACTGGAGCGAAGACCTGCGCCCCGAAGCGCCCCGCGCGGTGCGCCGCCTGCGCGATGCGGGCGTGGCCGTGCAGTTGCTCTCCGGCGACCGGCCCGGCGCGGTGCGGCGCATCGCCAGGCAGGTGGGCATCGAGCGGGCGCAGGGCGACTGCACGCCGCAGGACAAGCTCGCGCTGCTGCAGGCCGAACAGGCGCGCGGCCACCGCGTGGCCATGGTGGGCGACGGGCTCAACGACGGCCCGGTGCTGGCGGGCGCCCATGTTTCGTTCGCCTTCGGCCGCGCCGTGCCGTTGGCGCAGTCCCGCGCGGATTTCGTGGTGATGGGCGGCGACCTGGAGCAGGTGGTGCAGACGCTGCTGCTGGCCCGCCGCACCCTGCGCGTGGTGCGGCAGAACCTGTGGTGGGCCGCGCTCTACAACGCGCTGTGCGTGCCGCTGGCCGTCGTGGGCTGGATGCCGGCGTGGCTCGCCGGGCTGGGCATGGCGTTCAGTTCGCTGCTGGTGGTCGCGAATGCGGCGCGGCTGGCAGCCGGTACCGGCTCCCCGCACGCTCCCGCTGCGGCACCAGCCGCCCACAGCGACGTGCCGCTGCTGGAAGGTGTGTGATGGACATCCTCTACTTGCTGATTCCCCTGTCCGTCGTGCTGGTGCTGCTGGTTTTGATGGGCCTGGGCTGGGCGGTGTCCCGGGGCCAGTTCGAGGATGTGGAGCAGGAGGGCGAGCGCATCCTGCGAGATGAATGACCGGAGCGCCAAGCCAAACCGTCCCGGCATTCAACGCCCGCCGCGTCACGCAGCGGCTGACGGGGCCCCCTATGGCAGACCAACCGCTGCTGCCGCCACCCGTCGCCCGCGTGACAAACGCGCGGGAAAACCCGCACAGGGGTAACGCAAGCCGTGCCTAGACTGGCGCCGCCAATCCGGGCGTCATTGCTCCCCTAACGAGAGAGACACAAGCATGCAGCCGATCCGCTTTTTGATTCCTTCCCGCACGGCTGCCATCGGCGCCGTCAGTGCGTTGCTGCTCTCGGCTTGCGGTGGTGGCGGGGGCCTCGTACCAGAGGAAACCCGTGTGCAAGACACCCGCACCAGTTTTGCCGTGGCCACCGCCAGCCTGCCTTTCGCGGCCATGGATGGCACCACGGTGCAGACCGACCGCTGGAGCGGCACAAATGCCGGCGCGGGCTACCGTGTAGAGGTTCCGAAGAACTGGAACGGTATCCTGGTGATGTACGCCCATGGCTATGCGGGTGAAGGCAATGCGCTGACCGTGTCCAACCCGGCCTTCCGGCGCTACCTGATCGAAAACGGCTACGCCTGGGCGGCATCCAGCTACACCAAGAATTTTTATGACGTGCGCGTGGGCGTGGAAGACACGAATGCGCTGGCCAATGCGTTTGTGGCGATTGCCGCCGCCAACGGCCGTGTGCTGTCAGAGCCTGCCCGCACCTATGTCACCGGTGTCTCGATGGGCGGCCACATCGCCGCCGCCGCCATCGAGGACGAGGCGCAGCAAACGGCGGTCCACAAGCGGCGCTACCAGGGCGCCCTGCCGATGTGCGCCGTGCTGGGCGATCTGTCGCTGTACAACTACTTCGGTGCCTACCAGTTGGCGGCGCAGAAGCTGGCCGGTGTGCCCGCCGTCGCCGCACCCACCACCGACTGGGCCGCGCTCGCTCCGCGCGTGCGCGACGCCATGTTCGGCAGCCACACATCGTTTGCACCGGTGACGCCGCAAGGACAGAAGCTCAAAGACATCGTCATGAACCTGACCGGCGGGCCGCGGCCGATCTTCGACCAGGGCTTTGCCAATGCTCCGCTGCAAAACACCGTGTGGGGCACCTTCGGACGCGACGGCACCCTCAACGGCATCCTGAACAAGCAGGGAATCGACACCACCGGTACGGTCTACCGGTTCAACGCCAGCTCGGCAGAGGTGGCAGACTTCAACGCCACCATCGCGAAGTGGGTGCCGGCACCCGACGCCAACCGCCTGCGCACCGATGGCCTGCGCTGGGTGCCACAGGTCAATGGCCAGTTCCGCATCCCGGTGGTCACCCTGCATACGCTGGGCGACATGTACGTGCCCTTCCACATGGAGCAGGTCTACCGCGACCGCGTCGAGGCCAACGGCAATGGCCAGTGGCTGGTGCAGCGCGCCATTCGCGCGCCCAGCCACTGCGATTTCACCGTGGCCGAGCAGTCCGAAGCATTCAAGGCGATGGCCGATTGGGTTGAGAAAGGCACCAAGCCCGCGGGCGACGACGTGAAAACGCCCGCCACCGTCGCTGACCCACGTTATGGCTGCACCTATACCCGCAATGCAGGTGGGCGCGACGACAGTGCTGCAACCGTGGCGACCCGCGCAACCTTGCCCGGGTGCAGCGGCAGCTGATCTGGCGTCGACTCGAATGCAGGGCTAAACCCCGTGGGGCGGACCTTCTGGCATCGCCTCGCATGCGTCCCCTCTGCCGCTCAACCAGCCCAAGGGCAACTCTCCTTCGCTCCCTAAGCGGGACTGCGCCGACAGGAATCGCGGGTGTTTCAGGTCAGTGTCTACCAAGGTGCGTAGGCTCCTTCGGCTCGGCGCAGAAAGCGAGTCTCGTCTGGGTGGTCGGTGTAGCGGCGAAGCAGTGACGTCCCTGTTGAACGACCAGTCGGGCCCGCCGTCCAGAATTTGGTCCTGGAAGGATGCCGAACCGGTCGTACACGCGGGTCTGGATCGCCTTGTTCATTGACAACACAGGTGTTGCGCTTCAGGTTCGAATCCGCCCGGTGACCACGGCGTGACTCCTGATTTCCTGGTAGAGATCCATTGGCGATTCTCTGGTGGTTGCTGACTCATGCCAACCCCTGTACGGGCAGCGGTGCTGCCAGTGGTTGGCCTGACGCTCTGTGACTCTGGCCGCATTCATCGCAACGATTGACATGCGTCAATGCCCCCAAGGGGTATCCGGAAGAAACTTTCCGTGCAATCAAAGAGGTGCACGATGGAATCTCCAAAAACCGCTGCCGCGCATTACGACGACACCGTCGTGCGGCAGTTTTCGATCATGGCCGTGGTGTGGGGGGTGGTGGGCATGCTGGTCGGCGTCTTCATCGCCGCCCAGCTGGCCTGGCCGGAACTCAACTTCGGCATTCCCTGGCTCAGCTACGGCCGTCTGCGGCCGCTGCACACCAACGCGGTGATTTTCGCCTTCGGCGGCTGCGCGCTGTTCGCCACCAGCTACTACGTGGCGCAGCGCACCTGCCAGGTGCGCCTGTTCGCGGGGCCGCTGGCGTCGTTCACGTTCTGGGGCTGGCAGCTCGTCATCGTGGCGGCGGCCATCAGCCTGCCGCTGGGCTACACCACCGGCAAGGAATACGCCGAGCTGGAATGGCCCATCGACATCCTGATCACGCTGGTGTGGGTGTCGTACGCCATCGTGTTCTTCGGCACCATCGGCCGCCGCAAGGTGCGCCACATCTACGTGGCCAACTGGTTCTTCGGCGCGTTCATCCTGGCGGTGGCGCTGCTGCACCTGGTCAACAGCGCCGAAGTGCCTGCCGGCTGGATGAAGAGCTACTCGGCCTATGCCGGCGTGCAGGACGCGATGGTGCAGTGGTGGTACGGCCACAACGCGGTGGGCTTCTTCCTCACCGCGGGCTTCCTCGGGATGATGTATTACTTCATCCCCAAGCAGGCCGGCCGCCCGGTGTACAGCTACCGCCTGTCGATCGTGCACTTCTGGGCGCTGATCTTCACCTACATGTGGGCGGGCCCCCACCACCTGCACTACACCGCGCTGCCGGACTGGACGCAATCGGTGGGCATGGTGTTCTCGCTGATCCTGCTGGCCCCCAGCTGGGGCGGGATGATCAACGGCGTGATGACGCTGTCGGGCGCCTGGCACAAGCTGCGCGACGACCCCATCCTGCGCTTCCTGATCGTGTCGCTGTCGTTCTACGGCATGGCCACGTTCGAGGGCCCGATGATGTCCATCAAGACCGTCAACGCGCTCAGCCACTACACCGACTGGACCGTCGGCCACGTGCATGCCGGCGCCCTGGGCTGGGTGGGCTTGATCACCATGGGTTCGCTGTACTACCTGATCCCGCGCCTGTTCGGCCGGGAAAAGATGCACTCGGTGCGCGCCATCGAACTGCACTTCTGGATGTCCACCATCGGCATCGTGCTGTACATCGCCGCGATGTGGATCGCCGGCGTCATGCAGGGCCTGATGTGGCGCGCGATCAATCCCGACGGCACGCTGACCTATACCTTTGTCGAAAGCGTGAAGGCCACCTATCCGTTCTACGTGGTCCGCTTCGCCGGCGGCCTGCTGTACCTGGGCGGCATGCTGGTGATGGCCTGGAACGTGTGGGCCACCGCCATCTCGGGCCGCTCGGTCAAGGTGTCGATCCCCGCCGTGAACACGGCCCATGCCTGAGCCCCGAGGAGCGCATTCCATGTCCGAACACAACCCCAAATCGGCCGGCTTCTCGCACGAGAAGATCGAAACCAACAACTTCCTGATGATCGTGCTGATCGTGCTGGTGGTCGCCATCGGCGGCCTGGCCGAGATCGTGCCGCTGTTCTTCCAGAAGTCCACCACCGAGCCCGTGACGGGCGTGCAGCCCTACACCGCGGTGCAGCTGCTGGGCCGTGACATCTACCTGCGCGAGGGTTGCTACAACTGCCACTCGCAGATGATCCGCCCCTTCCGCGCCGAGACGCTGCGCTACGGCCACTACTCGGTGGCCGGCGAGTTCGTGTACGACCACCCCTTCCAGTGGGGCAGCAAGCGCACCGGCCCCGACCTGCACCGCGTGGGTGGCAAGTACAGCGACGAGTGGCACCGCATCCACCTGAACAACCCGCGCGACGTGGTGCCCGAATCCAACATGCCCGCCTACAGCTGGCTGGAGAAGACGCCCGTCGATCCCGCCGTGGCCGCGCCGCGCATGAAGGCGCTGCGCACGGTGGGCGTGCCCTACACCGACGAGCAGATCGCCGCCGCGTCCGAGGAGGTCAAGGGCAAGACCGAGATGGACGTGCTCGTGGCCTACCTGCAGGTCATGGGCCGCGCCCTCAAGTAACGAACCCCAAGGAGCTGGTCATGGACATCACCACTGTGCGCATCGTCGCCACGCTGGCATCGCTGGCGTGCTTCCTCGGCATCCTGGTCTGGGCGTTCTCGCGCCGCAACCGGGCCCGGTTCGAGGAGGCCGCGCGCCTGCCCTTCGAGCAAGACTGATCCGCAAAAAACAATGAGAACGACATGAGTGACTTCACCCACAATTTCTGGTCGGTGTACGTGGCGGGGCTGACCGTGGTCGGCATCCTGGGCTGCCTGCTGCTGCTCTGGATCACGGCCCGCAAGAAGGTCGCGCCCAGCACCGACAACACCACGGGCCACGTCTGGGACGAGGACCTGCGGGAGATGGACAACCCCATGCCGCGCTGGTGGATGTGGCTGTTCGTGCTCACCATCGTCTTCGGCTTCGGCTACCTGGCCGTCTATCCGGGCCTGGGCCGCTTCGCCGGCCAGTTCGGCTGGACGCAGGCCGGCGAGTACGAGGCCGAGATGGCCAAGGCGCGCACCGAGCTTGCGCCGCTGTACGCCCGGTTCACCGCGATGAAGACCGAGGACATGGCCGCCAACCCCGAGGCCATGGCCATCGGCGAGCGCCTGTTCATGAACAACTGCGCGCAGTGCCACGGCTCGGACGCACGGGGCAGCAAGGGCTTTCCCAACCTGTCCGACAACGACTGGCTGCACGGCGGCGCGCCGGAGAACATCCGCGAGACGCTGGAGAAGGGCCGCATGGGCACCATGCCGCCCATGGCCGCAGCCGTGGGTTCGCCGGAGGACATCCGCAACCTCGCGCACTATGTGCTGAGCCTGTCGGGCAGCCCGCACGATTCGCTGCGCGCCTCGCTGGGCAAGTCCAAGTTCACCGCCTGCGCGGCCTGCCACGGCATGGACGGCAAGGGCAATACGGCCCTGGGCGCGCCCAACCTGACCGACGACGTCTGGCTGCACGGCTGGGGCGAGGCGGCCATCACCGCCATGGTCAACCACGGCAAGGTCAACGTGATGCCGGCCCAGGCCGACAAGCTGACCGAGGCCCAGATCGGCGTGCTCACCGCCTACGTGTGGGGCCTGTCCCACCGCGCGAACGCGGTGCGCTGACGGCGCCGATGCCACCAGGGAACGCGATCCGGGCCTTTCCCGCGGCGCGCCCTGGCCGGCGGCGCAGCCGCTGACGCGTCCCCTTGCCGGCCCACCCTTTCGAGAACTGCCATGAAGCCACCCAGCGGGCCTGCCCGCAAGGTCATTCCCATCACCCCGGTCGCGCCTGGCGCCGCCGATGCGGCCGCCGAGATGGTGTCGCTGTACGAGGCGCAAAAGAAGATCTACCCGCGCTCCATCCGCGGCCTGTTCGCCCGCTGGCGCTGGGCCATGGTGGCCCTCACGCAGCTCGTTTTCTATGCGCTGCCCTGGCTGCAGTGGGGCGAGCGGCAGATGGTGCTGTTCGACCTGGGGGCGCGGCGCTTTTACCTGTTCGGGCTGGTGCTGTACCCGCAGGACTTCATCTACCTCACGGGCCTGCTCATCGTCAGCGCGATGTCGCTGTTCCTGTTCACCGCGGTGGCGGGGCGCCTGTGGTGCGGCTTCGCCTGTCCGCAGACGGTGTACACCGAGATCTTCATGTGGATCGAGCACCGGGTGGAGGGCGACCGCAGCGCCCGCCTGCGCCTGGATGCCGGGGGCTGGACCTTCGAGAAGGTGCGCAAGAAAGCGCTCAAGCAGTTCCTCTGGATCGCGGTGGCGCTGTGGACGGGCTTCACCTTCGTGGGCTACTTCGTGCCCATCCGCCAACTGTCGGGCGAGCTCCTGGCGATGCAGGGCGGCTGGCAGATCTTCTGGGTGCTGTTCTACGGCTTTGCCACCTACGGCAATGCCGGCTTCATGCGCGAGCAGGTGTGCAAGTACATGTGCCCCTATGCCCGGTTCCAGAGCGCCATGTTCGACCGCGACACGCTGATCGTCACCTACGACGACGCGCGCGGCGAGCCGCGCGGCCCCCGAACCAAGACGGTGGATTACAAGGCCCGGGGCCTGGGCGACTGCATCGACTGCACGCTGTGCGTGCAGGTGTGCCCGGTGGGTATCGACATCCGCAACGGCCTGCAATACGAGTGCATCGGCTGCGGGCTGTGCGTGGACGCCTGCAACACCGTGATGGACAAGATGCACTACCCGCGGGGGCTGATCCGCTTTTCCACGCAGAACGGCGTGGCGGCCCGCTGGGGCCGGGCGCAGATGCTGCGCCGCGTGCTGCGCCCCCGCGTGCTGATTTACACCGCGGTGCTGGTGGCGCTGTGCGTGGGGCTGCTGTCCAGCCTGGTGCTGCGCACGCCGCTCAAGGTGGACGTGGTGCGCGACCGCGCCGCGCTCTCGCGCATCGTGGCCGGCGGGCAGTTGGAGAACATCTATCGCCTGCAGATCATGAATGCCACCGAGTCCGGCCAGCGCTACCGCATCGGTGCAAGCGGGCTGCAGGGGCTGCGCGTGGCGTCCGACGCCGAGGTGGAGATCGGCGCGGCCGAGTCCCGCTGGGTGGCCGTGCGCCTGCAGATCCCTTACGGCTCCGCGCCGCCCGGATCGCATGCCGTGCAGTTCGACGTGCAGGCGCTGGGCTCGGGCGGCCATGTCGCCGAGAAGTCGGTCTTCCTGGTGCCGCGATGAGCGCCGCCGGCCCCACCATTTCCGTTGCAGGCGCCAGGCCCCCGGCCCGGCCGCCTTTCTGTTCCTGTCAGGAGTGAACACCATGCCATCCCCTATCGCCGCCGCACCGGCTCCCTTTCCTTCGGCCGCTCCCTGGTGGAAGTTCGGCTTCGTCTGGATGGTCATTGCCGGGCCGGCCATCGTGGTCGTGGCGGGCTTCACCACGCTGTGGGTGGCGGTCGTGCGCCCCGACCCGGTGGTGGCCGAGGACTACTACCGCCAGGGCATCGAGATCAACAAGACGCTGCAGGGCGCGCCGAACAGCCTGGCCCCGGCCATGAAGGCGCGCAACCATGCGGCCACCCCCGTGCAGGACCAGCCGCGCTGAAGGCGGCCTGTCCGCACCACCCCCCCGAAACGAGGAGACAAGCGCAATGTGGACCCAACGCCTCATGTGGATTGCATGGCCCGCCTTCCTGATGGCGGGCGTGCTGGAAATGCTGGTCTTTGCCCTGGTGGACCCACAGGACATGCACTGGTTCGGACAGCCGCTGGCGCTCTCGCGCGAGGGGGTCTACACCATCGCCTTCTTCGCTTTCTGGCTGGTGACGATGGCGTCGAGCGCGCTCACCACGCTGCTGGCCATGTCGCCGTTCGAGCTGAACCGCTGCCCCGTGCCCGTGACTGACCGGCCCGCGGACTGCGCGCGCCACCACCCGGGCGCATGAAATGCCAGCGCCGGTGCCGGAGGCCGGCCGCTCAGTGGCAGTTCTGCGAGTTCACGATGCGCTTGAGCGCCGCGGTCTCCAGGATGCGCACGTGGCGCTGCTTGACCTCGACGATGCCGTCCTCGACGAACTTCGAGAAGGTGCGGCTCACCGTCTCCAGCTTGAGCCCGAGGTAGCTGCCGATTTCCTCGCGCGTCATGCGCAGCACGAGTTCGGACTGCGAGAAGCCCCGGGCATGCAGGCGCTGCACCAGGTTGAGCAGGAAGGCCGCCAGGCGCTCTTCCGCCCGCATGCTGCCCAGGAGCAGCATCACGCCGTGCTCGCGCACGATCTCGCGGCTCATGATCTTGTGCACGTGGTGCTGCAGCGCCGTGACCTCGCGCGACAGTTCCTCGATGCGGTCAAAGGGCATGACGCAGACCTCGGCGTCTTCCAGCGCGACGGCGTCGCAGGTGTGGTGGTCGCTGACGATGCCGTCCAGGCCGATGATCTCGCCGGCCATCTGAAAGCCCGTGACCTGGTCGCGGCCGTCTTCGGTGGCCACGCAGGTCTTGAAGAAGCCGGTGCGGATGGCGAAGAGCGAGCTGAAGGGCTCGCCATTGCGAAACAGGGTGGCCCCCCGCTTGACCTTGCGGCGCACGGCCACGATGTCGTCGATCCGCTGCAGTTGCTGATCGTTCAGGCCCAGCGGCATGCACAGCTCGCGAAGGTTGCAGTTCGAGCATGCCACTTTGATGGTTTGCGGATTCATGGGAAAAGGCCTTTGTGGTGAGGGGAGGGCGGGCGGCCGGCAGGGTGGTAGAGCCCGGGCGAACGCCGGGCACCTGTCATGGATCAATTGTGGCAGCGTGCGCCTGCAGAACCCTTGACCCAGGTCAAGGGTTTCCCCCGGGGCCTGCGGCACATTGGGCAGGCACAAGGAAATCCCATGATCGCTGTCACCCCTGAACTCCTGCGCCGCTTCGACGTGCCCGGCCCCCGCTACACCTCCTACCCGACCGCCGACCGGTTCGTGGAGGCCTTCGGACAGGACGACTACGTTCTCGCGCTGCAGCAGCGCCGCCTGGGGTCGGCCGCCAAGGCACTGCCCTTGTCGCTGTATGTGCACATTCCCTTTTGCGAGTCGCTGTGCTACTACTGCGCCTGCAACAAGATCATCACCCGCCACCCCGAGCGGGCCGAGGTGTACCTGCGCTATCTCAGCCGCGAGATCGACCTGCACACGGCCCAGTGCGGCGTGGGCCAGGTGGTGAGCCAGCTGCACCTGGGCGGGGGGAGCCCGACGTTCCTGTCGGATGACGGCCTGCGGTCGCTGATGGCCATGCTCCAGCGCAGCTTCACGCTTGCGCCCGGCGGCGAGTATTCGATCGAGATCGATCCGCGCACGGTGGACGCGGGCCGGCTGGCGCTGCTGGCGGAGCTGGGCTTCAACCGCCTGAGCTTCGGCGTGCAGGACTTCGACCCCGAAGTGCAGAAGGCCGTGCACCGCATCCAGCCGGCCAGCCAGGTCTTCGACCTGGTGGCCAGCGCGCGTGCGCTGGGCTTCGAGTCCATCAACGTGGACCTGATCTACGGCCTGCCGCGGCAGACGCCCGAGTCCTTCGAGCGCACGCTCGAGCAGGTGGGCCAGTTACGGCCAGACCGCATCGCGCTGTATGCGTATGCCCACCTGCCCGAGCGCTTCAAGCCGCAGCGCCGTATCGTGCCGGCCGACCTGCCGCTGGCGGCGTCGAAGGTGGCCATGCTGTCGCAATCGCTGCGGTCGTTTCAGGACGCCGGCTACGTCTATGTGGGCATGGACCACTTCGCGCTGCCGGGCGACGCGCTGGCCGTGGCCAAGCGCCAGGGCCGGCTGCACCGCAACTTCCAGGGCTACAGCACCCAGCCCGATTGCGACCTGCTCGGCCTTGGCGTGTCGGCCATCGGCCGCGTGGGCGCCACCTACAGCCAGAACGCCAAGACGCTGGACGAGTACTACGACTTCATCAACCAGGGGCGCCTGCCGGTCGTGCGGGGCCTGGCGCTCACGCGCGACGACCTCGTGCGCCGCTCCGTCATCATGGCGCTGATGTGCCAGGGCGAGGTGCTGTTCGAGCCGGTGGAGCAGGCGTGGCTCATCGATTTCCGGCAGCACTTCGCCACCGAACTGCAGGCACTGGAGGACCTGCAGGCGCAGGGCCTGGTCGTGCTCGGCAAGGAAGGCATCGAGGTCACGGCCATGGGCTGGTTCTTCGTGCGCGGCGTGGCCATGCTGTTCGACCGCTACCTGCAGGCCGACCGCAACCGAGCGCGCTTTTCCCGCATCATCTGAGCCGCAAGGACGCCGCCATGCCCGACACCCTGGTCTGGACCGCGTTGGCCATGGGGCTGGCGGGCGGCCCGCATTGCCTGGCGATGTGCGCGGCGCCCTGCGGGGCGCTGGTGCGCGCTGGCGGCCCGGGCCACGTCACGGCGGAAAACGCAGGGGCGCAGCCGGTGCGGTGGGCGGGCCGTGGCGTGGCTTTGCCGGCGGGGCGCGTGTGGGCACGGCCCTTCGCTTTCCATCTGGGCCGGCTGGCCGGGTACGCCCTGGCGGGCGCGATGGTGGCCTGGGCCATGGACCGCCTGGCCTGGCTGACCCAGCAGGCGGCTGCGCTGCGGCCGGCCTGGACGCTGCTGCACGTCGCCGTGCTCGCCTGGGCCGTGCTGCTGGTGTTCCAGGCGCGTCAGCCGGCCTGGGTGGACCATGCGGGCCGGATGCTGTGGCAGCGCGTCGCCCCCTGGGTGCGCTCGCCCGGCGGCCTGTTCTCCACGGGCCTGGCCTGGGCCTGCATGCCCTGCGGCCTGCTGTATTCCGCGCTGCTGCTCGCGGCCTTGACCGGAAACCCCTGGCGCGGGGCGCTGGCCATGGTCTGCTTCGGCGTGGGCGGCACGGCCTGGCTGGTGGCCGGCCAGTGGCTATGGCAGCGGCTGCGGGGCAGTGGTGCGGCGGGGGAGGCGCGGGGCGGGTGGGGCGTGCGGCTGTCCGGCCTGCTGCTGTTCGGCATTGCCGCCTGGGGGCTGTGGATGGACGTCTTCCACCGCCAGGCCGAGCCCTGGTGCCTCTAGCCAAACCCTTCGAACAGGGGGTTAACAACGGCTATCGTGGTCGGGGTTCGTGAAGTTTTTGACATTTGATTCGGGGGTGTATTAACTGGTGATAATGGTTACCAATACCCCGGCGTCCCCGTGGCGCCTTCCGGCGCCCCCCGAAAGTGACTAATCCCCTTCTCATCGATGTCGGCCGGCTGCGTGTAGGCATGTACATTCAGCTCGATCTGGGCTGGATGAATCACCCTTTTCCGGTCAGCAGTTTCCGCATCGCCTCGCCGGAGCAGATCAGTACCCTCGCCGCCCTGGGCCTGTCCCAGGTGCGGTGGATTCCTTCCAAAAGCGATCCGTCGGTGCAGGGCCTGTTGCCGCCCGGCCATCCTTCCGCCCCCGATCCCGTGACCGAAGCCGCCCGGGCGCCCGTGGAGACAGGGCCTTCGATCGCCCAGGCCTCCATGGCGGAGTTCCGCGAGCGCATCAAGGCGCAGAGCCGCTCCCTGGCCGCCTGCGACGAGCGCTTCGCGCGCGCCACGCGGGTGTACGAGCGCCTGGCCACCAGCGCCGAGCAGGATCCTTCGGAGGCGCGCGCCTCCACCAACGCGCTGGTGTCCAGCTGCGTGGATGAACTGCTCGACCAGGGCGACTCCGCCATCCGCCTGCTCTCCGAGCGGGTGGGCACGCGCGCGGCGCTGCATTCGGTCAACGTGATGGTGCTGTCGCTGCTGCTGGGCAAGGCCCTGGGCCTGCTGGGCGACGATCTGCAGCCCCTGGGCGCGGCCGCGTTGCTGCACGACCTGGGCAAGATCACCCTGCCGCCCCATGTGGCCCAACCCCATTCCGCGCTGGGCCCGGCCGACCAGGCCCTGTACGAGGCGCATGTCGGCGAATCGGTGGTGCTGGCAGAGCGCATGGGCCTGGGCACCGCCGTCATCGAGGCCATCGCGCATCACCATGAAATGGCCGATGGCACGGGCTTTCCGCTCCAGCTCAAGGGGGCCGACATCTCCCGCGGAGGGCAGGTGCTGGCCCTGGTCAACTACTACGACCGGCTGTGCAACCCGCTGCGGGGCGCCAATGCGCTGACGCCGCACGAGGCGCTGTCGGTGATCTTCGCGCAGCACAAGCACCGTTTCGATGCGGTGGTCCTGCGGGCCTTCATCCGCATGATGGGCGTGTACCCGCCGGGCTCGATCGTGCAGCTCGTGGACGACCGCTACGCCATCGTCACGGCCGTGAACTCCGCCCGCCCGTTGCGGCCCAAGGTGATCGTGCACGAGTCCGGCGTCTCCAAGGACGATGCCCTGGTGATCGACCTGGAAGACCAGCCGGCGCTGGGCATCCGCCGCAGCCTGCGGCCCGCGCAACTGCCGCGCGATGCGCTCGACTACCTGTCGCCCCGCAAGAGGATCTGCTACTACTTCGAACGGGCCGTCGACGCCGCGCCGACCGGGGCCCGGACGTGATCCGCGGTCCGCAAGGCAGCGTGTGGCGCGCCGTGTTCGACGGCTTGCTGGAGGCCGTGTGGCTGGTGGAGCCAGAGGGGCTCACGGTGCGCTTCGCCAATCAGAGCGCGGCCGCGCTGCTCGGGCGCTCCCCCGAAACCATGGAAGGCGCGGACGCCGTCGAACTGCTGGCCTGTACGCCGGAAGACCTGTACTTCTGGGCGCAGGACCGTGATGCGCTGATGCGCGGCATCCAGTCGCATTCCGGCCTGCTCGGGGGCGACGGCCAGTTCATTCCGGTGGACCGGCGCGTGTCGCGCGTGGATTCGCCCGCGGGCGAGGCACTGCTGCTGGTGACCATGATCGATCGCCGCGAGCAGGCCTCGACCGAGCGCGAGCTGGAAATCCTGCTGTCCGAATTGCGCGCCACGCTCGACTCCGCGGCCGATGGGATTCTGGTGTGCGACATGGGCGGGCGCATGCGGGCCTTCAACCAGCGGTTGGCGCAGCTGTGGGACATGCCCGAGAACCTCCTCGTGCAGCGCAACGACGCCGCCGTGGTGGCCCACATGCAGCAGCAGGTGGCCGATGCCGATGCCTACCGGGCGCGGCTGTCGTCCATCGCGCTGGAGCCGGGCCGCGACACCACCGACATCCTGCACCTGCGCAACGGCACCATCATCGAGCGCCGCTCGGTGCCGCAGCTGAGCCAGGGTCGGCCCGTCGGCCGGGTGTTCTCGTTCCGCGACGTGACGCTCAACGCCGAGGCGCAGGCCAGCCTGCGGCTGGCCGCGCGGGTGTTCGATTCCAGCCTGGACGCCATCTTCATCGCTGACGACCGGCACCAGATCGTGCGCATGAACCCGAGCTGCGAGCGGCTGATCGGCGCGCCCGCGGTCGCCTTGCAGGGCGTGCCCGCGGTCTCGCTCTTCGGAGCCGAGGGCGCGCAGCCCGGCTGGATGGAACACGTCCTGGCGGCGTGGGAGCGCGACGGCTTCTGGGAGGGCGAGCTGCGCCTGCCCGAGGGCGGCGCGAACGGGGCCGCGCGACGGGCCTGCGCGGTGCACCTGTCGTGGGTGGTGCTGCGCAGCGAGACGGGCAATGCGCTGCAGAGCATCGGCTTCATGCGCGATCTCACGCAACAGCACGCGGCCCGCACGCGCATCGAGGAACTGGCCTACAGCGATGTGCTCACCGGCCTGCCCAATCGGCTGCGCCTGTCGCGCCGCGTGGGCGAAGCCATCGACGCGATCCAGCAGGGACCGCGCCCGGACGCCGGCACCTTCGCCATCCTGTTCGTGGACCTGGACCGTTTCAAGATCATCAACGACTCCCTGGGCCACCTGTTCGGCGACCGCGTGCTGCAGATCGTGGCCAAGCGCCTGCAGGGCTGCCTGCGCCAGAGCGACATGCTGTGCCGCCTGGGCGGCGACGAGTTCGTGGTGTACCTGCACGGGGGCGATGCCGCGATCGCCGAAGGCGTGGCGCGCCGCATGCTCGAGGACATGCTGCGGCCCTTCATGCTCGACGGCATGGGGTTTTCCATCCAGTGCAGCATCGGGGTGGCGCTGTACCCGCAGGACGGCGAGACGCTGGACGACCTCATCAAGCAGGCCGACACCGCCATGTACCGCGTGAAGGAGCGTGGCCGTGGAAGCTACGGCTTCTACCAGCCGCAGATGAATGCCGACCTGCTGTCGCGCATGAAGCTCGAACACGCCATGCGCCAGGCCCTGGGGCAGCAGCGCATGGTGGTCCACTACCAGCCGCAGGTCGCCATGGCGACCGGCAGCGTGGTGGGCGCCGAGGCGCTGCTGCGCTGGACCGATCCGGAGCTGGGGCCCATTTCGCCGGGCGTTTTCATTCCGCTGGCCGAAGAGTCCGGCTACATCATCACGCTGGGTTCATGGGTCATGGAGCAGGCCGTGCAGGAGGCTACGCGCTGGATGCGCTCGGGCTCGCCGCTCGTGATGGCCGTCAACGTATCGGCGCTGGAGTTTCGCCAGCCCGATTTCGTCGATCGGCTCACGCAGCTCTTGCTCAAGCACGGGCTGCCGGCCTCATTGCTCGAACTGGAGCTGACCGAAACCATCCTGCTGCAGGACGCGCAGGAGATGGAGCAGCGCCTGCAGGCGCTCGCCGAGCTGGGCATCGGCCTGGCCATCGACGATTTCGGCACGGGCTATTCCAGCCTGGCCTATCTGAAGAAGCTGGCGATCCACAAGCTCAAGATCGACCAGTCATTCGTGCGGGGCCTGCCGGACGACGACGGCGACCGCGCGATCATCAATGCCATCGTGCACATGGGGCGCGCGCTGCACATCGAAGTGGTGGCGGAGGGCGTGGAAACCCAGCAGCAGCGCATGGCGCTGGAGCAGATGGACTGCCGTTATTTCCAGGGGTATCTGTGCGCCCCGGCGATGCCGGCCGAAGCCTTCAGAAGCCTGCTGGCGAGCCGCCAGAGCTATTCGTGGGGATTGTCGACGCCGGCGTGAAGACCGCCGGGCCGTGGGAGAAACAGGTGTCTGCGAATGCCACCGGACCGGCATCCTGAACCGGGGGTTCAGGTGGGCGAGGGCAGCCAGGCGTTGGGTTCATCTGACGCGAGATGATCACGCTCACCGGGCAATGTACCAAGCCCGTGCTCAATGAGCATTGGTTCAAGGAAATATAAAGCCCGGCAGCACCGCAGACGCCTCCATTGTAGGCGCTGCATCCACGGCGCGCGAGCGGCCGTTGCGTAACGTTTCTTAAAGAAGGCGGCCGTCGTCGCCGAGCGCATCGTCCAGGCGGCGCAGCAGCAATTGCATCTGGCCGGACGGGTCGCCCGCCAGCGAGGCGTGAGAGGCGTGCGATGACGCCAAGCCATCGGCGGATTGCGGACCGGCGGCCGGGACCAGCGGTGCGGGCTCCGTCGGGGCTGCGGCCTGGGCCTGGGCCGCCGAGGCCAGGTCGGCCTCTTCGCGGTCGGCGATCTCGAAGGCCAGGTTGAGCGCCGCCAGCACGGCGATGCGCTCACGGGCCCGCACCTTGCCGGCATCGCGGATGCGCGTCATCGCGGTGTCCACGCGTTCCACGGCCTGCAGCAGGCGCGATTCGTGGCCCTCGGGGCAGCCCAGCAGGTAGCTCTGCTGCATGATCTGGACTTCGATCTGCTTCATTCGGCGTCCTTCGAGGGGGGCGTCGCGGGCAGGCTCTCCAGCAGCGCGTCCACACGGGCGCGGGCGGTGTTGAGCCGGGATTTGAGCGAGTCTCGCTCCTGGGTGAGATGGACCACCTGGGCGGTCAGCAAGGCATTGGCGCGTTGCAGTTCCGCATGGCGCAACAGCAGCCGCTCCACGCGTTCGGCGATCTGGTCGATGGGAGAGGATGGATCCATACAGCCGCGATTGTAGGGTTGGCGCCACCACCCGCCCATTCAGCGGCGTTTACAGGCTGCAACACCCGTAAAATCCGCGGGTTGGTGCTCGCAGCATGGTTCGCATGCTGCAGTTCAACGGGAAGCAGGAAGGTTGCGTTCGCCAGAGCGCGCCGTGCCTGCGCTGCCCCCGCAACGGTCAGCGGACGAGTCGGCCCTTTTTTCTTCGACTCACTCTCCAGCCATGAGCCACTGGACGCCTTGAACAAGCGCCTGGGAAGGCGCTGGAGGGCGCTCCGCCAGCCCGGATACCGGCCAACAACGTGGCCGCGCTTGGGACCGCCATGGTCCCGAAGGCGCGGCTGTTTCGCCCAATGCCGGCGGGGAAGCCGGCGCGGGGATGTTTGCCAGTCTGTCTGTTTCCATGAAAAAGCCCTTGTTCCCCGCGCGCGCCGCTGCCATTGCCGCCGCCGTACCTTCCCCTGCCTCGCCCCTGCGGCCTGCCGCCCTGGCCGTGTCCCTGGCCCTCGCGTTCGCCGCCGCACCCGCCGCGCAGGCGCAGGATGCCCCCGTGCTGTTGGCGCAGAACCAGCGCGTGCCCTCCCTGGGCGAGACCGTGGTAGCCGCCACGCGCACGCCCCAGCCGCTGGCCGACCTAGTGGCCGACGTGTCCGTGCTGGACCGCGAGGCCATCGAGAACAGCGGCGCGACCGGCCTGGCCGACGTGCTGGCCCGCCTGCCCGGCGTCGAGATGGTCCGCAACGGCGGCCCGGGCAGCGCCACCAGCCTGTACCTGCGCGGCGCCGAGACGCGCTTCACGGCGGTATACATCGACGGCGTGCGCATGGATTCGCAGTCCACCGGCGGCGCGCCGTGGGAGGCCATTCCGCTGGCCGTCATCGACCGCATCGAGGTGCTGCGCGGCCCGGCCGGCGCGGTGTACGGCTCGGACGCCATCGGCGGCGTGGTGCAGATCTTCACGCGCCGGGGCGAGGCCGGCACCGCTCCCTACGTGGGCGTCGGCGTGGGCAGCCAGGGCACCTACAAGGCCGAGGCCGGCGTGAGCGGCGCCACCGGCGCGGTGGACTATGCGGTGGGCCTGGCGCGCGAGACGAGCCAGGGCTTCAACGCCCGCACCGTCGCCACGCAGAACCCCGACAAGGACGGCTATCGACGCACGTCCGGCAACGCCCGGGTGGGCCTGCAGATCGATGCAGTCCACCGCCTGGAAGGCACGCTGGTGGCCAGCGAGATGAACTCGGGCTACGACACCCTGCCGCTGGGCAACGACGACCGCAACCTGCACCGCATGCACGCCCTCGGCCTGAACTGGGCCGCGAAGTGGAGCCCGCAGTACACCACCCGCGTGTCGGTCACCGACTCGCGCGACCGCTACGAGACGCGGCCTTCCGTGTACCTCACCGACACGCGCCTGCGCGGCTACCTGTTCCAGAACGAATGGCGCCAGGGCCCGCACCTGGTGACGGCGGCCCTGGAGCGCCGTGAGGACCATCTGGAGAACGCGCCCATCGACCGCAAGCGTTCGCAGGACGCGCTCGCGCTGGGCTACGGTTTCAATGCCGGCGGCCACACGCTGCAGTTCAACGTGCGCCACGACTCCGACAGCGAGTTCGGCGGCCAGAACACCGGCAGCGCCGCTTACGGCTATGCCATCACGCCGCAGTGGCGCGCCACTGCGTCCGTGGGCACCTCGTTCCGCGCGCCCACGCTGTACCAGCGCTTCAGCGAATACGGCCTGGCATCGCTCAAGCCGGAAGAGGGCCGCAATGCCGAGGTGGGCCTGCGCTGGGCCGAGGGCGCCGGCACCTTCTCGGCCGTGGCCTACCGCAACCGCGTGAAGAACCTCATCGTGTTCGGCGGGGCGGGCGGCTGCCAGTCCAACTTCGGCTGCTATGCCAGCGCCGCGCGCGCCAAGTACGACGGCGTAACGCTGTCAGGCTCGTACAAGGTGGCTGGCGTACAGTTGCGCGGATCGGTGGATTTCCAGAACCCGCGCGACGAAGACACGGGCCGGCTGCTGGCGCGGCGCTCCAAGCGCCACGGCACGCTGGGGGCCGACACCCAGGTCGCCGGCTGGACGCTGGGCACCGAAGTGCAGGCCTCGGGCCGGCGCTTCGACACCGCGGCCAACACCACGGTGCTGGGCGGCTACACGCTCGTCAACCTGTATGCCAGCACGCGCATCGCACGCGACGTGACGCTGCTGGCGCGCGTGGACAACCTGGCCGACAAGGATTACCAGCTGGCCCGCACCTACGCCACGGCGGGGCGCACGTTCTATGCGGGCCTCAAATGGGCGCCGCAATGACCGCGGCGCAGCCAGCGATGAAGAACCCATGAGGGCGAGGGGAGAAGAAGCAGCGCGAGAAGAAGAAGCGGCTGGCATGGCGGGCAGCGTGGGCTGTCCCGCCATCGCCATCGCCGCACCCGCGTCCGGCCAGGGCAAGACCACCGTGACGGCGGCGCTTGCGCGGATGCACGCGCGCCAGGGGCGCCGGGTGCGGGTCTTCAAGTGCGGCCCCGATTTCCTCGACCCCTGCTGGCACCAACTGGCCAGCGGGGCCCCGGTGCACCAGATCGACCTGTGGATGACCGGCGAGGCCGACATCGCGCAGCGCCTGCATGCCGCCGCGCGCGAGGCCGACCTGATCCTCATCGAAGGCGTGATGGGCCTGTTCGACGGCGCCCCCAGCCTGGCCGATCTGGCGCAGCGCTTCGGGCTGCCGGTGCTGGCGGTGGTCGATGCGTCGGCCATGGGCGCCACGCTGGGGGCCGTGGTGCACGGCCTGCGGCACTACCGCGCGGGCCTGCCATGGGCCGGCGTGCTGGCCAACCGCGTCGCCACCGAACGCCATGCCGACCTGCTGCGCGCAGGTCTCAACGATCCCGCGGACTGGCTGGGCGCGCTGCCGCGCGTGCAACTGGATGCCCAGGACGGTGCGACCAAGCCTTCCGCCTCCGTGCGGGCGCGGGCTGGCCTGCTGCCCGAGCGGCACCTGGGCCTGGTGGCCGCGCACGAGCTGGCCGATGGCCTGGCGCGGCTGGACGCCGCGGCCGATGCGCTGGCGGCCACGCCGCTGGGCCGCCTGCAACCGCACGAACTGCAGCGCTGGGCCGTGCGCTTTGCCGCGCCCGAGCGGCCCGAGCCCGTGCCGCCGCTGCTGGAGGGCCGCACGGTGGCGGTGGCGGACGATGCGGCGTTCTGCTTCATCTACCGCGCCAACCTGGACACGCTGGCGGCGCTGGGCGCGCGGGTGGTGCGGTTTTCGCCGCTGGCCGATGCCGCGCTGCCGCCGTGCGATGCGCTCTGGCTGCCCGGCGGCTACCCCGAACTGCATGCCGACCGCATCGCCGGCCACACCGGCATGCAGGCCAGCCTGCGGGCGCACGTGCAGGCCGGCCGCGCGGTGTGGGCAGAATGCGGCGGCATGATGGCGCTGTTCGAATCGATCACCCTGGCCGACGGCCAGCACCGGCCCCTGTGGGGGCTGCTGCCGGGCCGCGTGGCCATGCAAAAGCGGCTGGCAGCCCTCGGGCCGCAGCAACTGGACGTGGACGGCCACGTGCTGCGCGGCCACACCTTCCACTACTCCACCTGCGAAAGCCCGGCCCCGGTGCGGGGGCGCACCGAGCGGCCCGCGCACGCGGGGCCGCCCGGCCCGGGCGAGGCGCTGTACCGCCATGGCAGCATCCACGCGAGCTACTTCCACGCCTGGTTTCCGTCGAGCCCGCGCGCGGTGGCGGCCCTGCTGGGCGCCGGCCCGGATGCGCCACGGGGGGCGGCATGAGCGGCCCCGGCCCCATCGCCGCCAGCGAGCTGATCCTGGGCGGCCAAAAGAGCGGCAAGTCGCGCCGCGCCGAGCTGCTGGCGCGCCAGTGGCTGGCCGATTCGCCCACGCACCGCGCGCTGCTGATCGCCACCGGTCAGCCCTGGGACGACGAGATGCGCGAACGCATCGCGCGCCACCAGCGCGACCGCGCCGAGCGCGTGCCCGGCCTGCGCACGCTGGAAGAGCCGCTCGATCTGGCCCGCGCCATCGCCCGCCACGGCAGCGCCGACACGCTGATCGTGGTGGACTGCCTCACGCTCTGGCTCACCAACTGGCTCATGCCGGCCCCGGCCCCAGCGCCGGTCTCG
The DNA here is from genome assembly GCF_030158955.1 of Acidovorax sp. SUPP1855. NCBI lineage: Bacteria > Pseudomonadati > Pseudomonadota > Betaproteobacteria > Burkholderiales > Comamonadaceae > Acidovorax > Acidovorax sp. SUPP1855. The sequence continues at coordinate 86,844 of NZ_BQXI01000004.1, forward strand.
GAGGGGACGGAATCAAATCAGCCTCCAGCGCATGATTGGCTAGGGCAGTGCGCTATGTTTTTAGGAGCAATCGGCCAGTCCCCCGGCCCGGTGGTGCTGGTGGGCAACGAGATCGGCCTGGGCGTGATTCCCATGGGCCGCGAGGTGCGCGCCTTTGTCGATGCACTGGGGAGCCTGAATCAGCGCGTGGCCGAGGCCTGCCAGCGCGTCACCCTGGTCGCGGCGGGCCTGCCGCTCACGTTGAAGGACACGCCATGACGCACCGCTTCTTGCAACGCCTGCGCTGCCATGCCGCTCGCCGGTGGCCCGTGGGGCTGGCGCTCGCGGCCCTCGTCTTCACGGCGGGTGTCACGGCCGCGCAGGGCTTCGAGGTGACCGATGCGCGCGGGCGCACCGTCGTATTCGCCCAGCCGCCGCAGCGCATCGTGAGCCTGCTGCCCTCGCTGACGGAGAGCGTGTGTGAGCTGCAGCAATGCCAGCGCTTGGTGGGCGTGGACCGCTATTCCAACTGGCCCGAAGCCGTGCAGCGCCTGCCGCAACTGGGCGGCGGCATCGATCCGAACATCGAGGCCATCGTCGCCCTGCAGCCCGACGTGGTGCTGCTGGCCACCAGCTCGCGCGCCAGCGACCGGCTGGAGGCATTGGGCCTGAAGGTGGTGGCGCTGGAGCCCAAGACCCATGCCGACGTGCGTCGCGTGCTCGCCACGCTGGGCCAGCTGCTCGGCGTGCCGCAGGAGCAGGGGGCCGACCGGCTGTGGCGCGTGATCGACGCCGGCGTGCAGGCCGCCACGCAGTCGCTGCCGGCCCGCGCGCGCGGGGCCCGCGTGTATTTCGAGGTGAGCCGGGGGCCGTATGCGGCGGGCACGGCCTCGTTCATCGGCGAGACGCTGGCGCGCCTGGGCGCGCGCAACGTGGTGCCGCCCGAGCTGGGCCCGTTCCCGCGGCTGAACCCCGAGTTCGTCGTGCGAGCGCGGCCCGACGTGATGATGGTGGGCAACCGCAGCATGCAGTCCATGGCGATGTACCCGGGCTGGAACAGCCTGAAAGCCGTGCGCGAGCAGCGCGTGTGCCTGTTCGGCCCCGACGAGGCCGACGTGGTGGTGCGCCCCGGCCCGCGCATGGCCGAGGCCGCGCGCATCATGGCGCGCTGCCTGGCGGACAAGGCGCCATGAGCGTGCCCCCGGACGGCGCACCCGCCATGCCATCGTCATCGCCAATGCCATCGCAGCCCGTGCCGGCGGCCTCGCATGCCGCGCAGCCCGGCCCCGGCCCGCGCCGCGCCGCGTGGCTGGGCGCCTGCCTGCTGGTCGCCAGCGCGCTGCTGCTGGTCGTCGGCGCCTGCGTGGGCAGCACGGGATTCGACAGCCTGCTGCGCATGGGCCAGGACCCGGTGGCCTGGCAGATCGTGTGGGAGATCCGCCTGCCGCGCACGCTGGGCGCGTGGTTGGCCGGCGCGCTGCTGGGGCTGGCGGGCGCTGTGGCGCAGGGCCTGTTCCGCAACCCGCTGGCCGATCCGTACCTGCTGGGCTCGGCCTCGGGCGCGGCGCTGGGCGGCGCGCTGGCGATGGTCGTGTTCGGCGTCTCGCCCATGGCGGCGCAGTGGCTGGCGCGGCTGGGCGTCACCGGCATGGCGTTTCTCGGCGCGGCCGGCGCCGTGGCCCTGACCCTGGTGCTGGCGCGCGGGGTGCAGCACACGCTGCGCCTGCTGCTGGCCGGGGTGATCGTGGGCGTGGTGCTGGGCGCGCTGCGCGACCTGGTGGAACTGGCCTCGCCGGACATCCTGCAGGCCATGCAGGCCTTCACGCTGGGCAGCACCAGCTTCGTCGGCTGGGTGGCCTGCGCGCTCATGGCCGGGGCGTGGGCGCTGTGCGGCATCGCCGCGTGGACCCTGTCGCGCGCGCTCGACGGCCTGACGTTGGGCGAGGCCACAGCCGCCAGCCTGGGCCTGCCGCTGGCGCCCATGCGCGCGGGGCTGGTGGCGGCCATGGCGCTGGCCACCGGCACGGCCGTGGCGCAGACCGGCCTGATCGCCTTCGTGGGGCTGGCCGCGCCGCACCTGGTGCGCTCCATCGTCAAGGTCACGCACCAGCGGCACATCGTGCTGTCCAGCCTGATGGGCGCGGCGCTGCTGCTGGCGGCCGACATCCTGGCGCGCTGGATCCTGGCGCCGCAGGAGCTGCCCGTGGGCGTGCTCACCGCGGCGCTGGGCGGCACCTACCTGCTGTGGCTGATGCACCGGCGCTCGATGCAAGGCCATTCGCTATGAAAAGCATAGCAATCGAGGCAATCAACATCGCGGCACACATCGGAAATGCCCCGGTATTGAACGGCGTGGACCTGGCCGTGCCCGCCGGCCGCTGGACCAGCGTGGTCGGCCCCAACGGCGCCGGCAAGTCCACCTTGCTCAAGGTGCTGGCGGGCCTGCTGCGCGGCGCGGCGGTGTCGGGCCGGGTCGAACTGCTGGGCCGGCCCCTGGCCGCCATGCCGGCCCGCGAGCGCGCCTGCCGGCTGGCCTGGCTGGGGCAGAACGAGGCCTCGGCGGACGACCTCACGGCCTACGACGTCGCCATGCTCGGGCGCCTGCCGCACCAGCGCTGGATGGCCCCGGCCAGCGCCGCCGACCATGCGGCGGTGGAGCAGGCCCTGCGCACCACGCAGGCCTGGGACTGGCGCCACCGGCCGCTCGGGCAACTGTCGGGCGGGGAGCGCCAGCGGGTGCTGCTGGCGCGCGCGCTGGCCGTGCAGGCCGAGGTGCTGTTGATGGACGAACCCCTGGCCAACCTCGATCCGCCGCACCAGGCCGACTGGCTGCACGCCATGCGCGCGCTGGCGGCGGGCGGCGGCACGGTGGTGAGCGTGCTGCACGAGGTGTCGCTCGCGCTGCAGGCCGACGACATGGCCATCATGGACCGCGGCCGCATCGTGCACCATGGCGCCTGCGCCGATCCGGCCACCCACGCCGCGCTGCAGGCCGTGTTCGACCAGCGCATCCAGGTGCAGCAGGTGGCGGGCCTGTGGGTGTCGCTGCCGCGCATCGACTAGGGCCGGCCAACCTCCCGGCCACCGCTTTCGCCCCTTTTTTTTCGAACGACTTCCGAGACATTGCGCATGCAGATCGAAACCCCTCCCGCCGAACGGCGCTCCGAAAAACCCGACGGCGAGCGCCGCGGCATCGTGCTGGTCAACACCGGCAACGGCAAGGGCAAGAGCACCGCCGCGTTCGGCCTCGCCCTGCGCGCCCACGGGCGCGGCAAGCCGGTCAAGATCTTCCAGTTCATGAAGGTGCCCACCGCGCGCTTCGGCGAGCACCGCATGTTCGAGCAGCTGGGCATCCCCATCGAGGGCCTGGGCGACGGCTTCACCTGGAAGAGCCGCGACATCGACCAGTCGGCCGAACTGGCCCGCGCCGGCTGGGAGCGCGCGCGCGCCGCCGTGCTGGGCGGCGAATTCTTTCTGGTGGTGCTGGACGAGATCACCTACCCGCTCATCTACGGCTGGCTGCCGCTCGACGAGGTGCTGCAGGTGCTGCGCGACCGCCCGCGCCATGTGCACGTGGTGCTCACCGGCCGCCGTTGCCCGCCCGAGGTGATCGAGCTGGCCGACACGGTGACCGAGATGGGCATGGTCAAGCACGCGTTCCAGGCCGGCGTGCCGGCGCAGCGCGGCATCGAGGATTGAGCCCCGCCGACCGCCCCCGCGCCGCGATGCCGTCCCCCACGCCGCCCACCGACATGGCGCAGGGCGCCGCCTTCTCCGCAGCGGAGCGCGCCGCCGTGTACCGCGCCATCCGCGAGCGCCGCGACATGCGCCACTTCGCGGGCGGGCAGGTCGCGCCCGAGGTGCTGGCGCGGCTGCTGGAGGCCGCGCACCACGGCCCCAGCGTGGGCTTCATGCAGCCCTGGCGTTTCATCCGCGTGGCCGATGAGGCGCTGCGCGGGCGCCTGCATGCCTGTGTGGAGGCCGAGCGCCTGCGCACGGCCGAGGCGCTGGGCGAGCGCGGCGCGGAGTTCCTGCGCCTGAAGGTCGAGGGCCTGCGCGATGCGGCCGAGTGCATCGCCGTGGCGCTGGCCGATGGCCGCGAGGCGCACGTGTTCGGCCGCCGCACGCTGCCGCAGATGGACCTGGCCTCGGTCGCCTGCGCGCTGCAGAACCTGTGGCTGGCCGCGCGCGCCGAGGGGCTGGGCATGGGCTGGGTGTCCATGTTCGACCCCGCCGCCGTGGGCGCGCTGCTGGGCCTGCCCCCCGGTGCCGAGGCGGTGGCGCTGCTGTCCATCGGCCCGGTGCACGGCTTCTACGAAGAACCCATGTTGCAGCAGGAGCGCTGGGCGCGCCGCGCGCCGCTTCGCACCGTGGTGTTCGACAACGCCTGGGGCCAGCCGGCGCCCTGGCTGGCGGAAGGCGTTGCCGAGGATCCGATGCCGGCCGCCGGCGAAAAGGGCCCCCGTTGATGGACGCCGCCTGGGCCCTGGCCCTCGCCCCCGCCGCGGCAGTGCCGCTCGCGCTGGCCATCGACCGGTGCTTCGGCGAGCCGCCCGTGGCCGTGCACCCCGTGGTCTGGATGGGCCGTGCGCTGCAGGCCGGCGGCGACCGGGTGGCGCCCCGCGCGCCCACTGCGCGCGACTGGCGGTCTTTCGGGCTGGCAGCGCTGCTGTGGTGTGCGCTGGCCGCCGTGGTTTTGATCGTCTCGGCGGTGCTGCAATGGGCCGTACTGCGCCACGCGCCGCCGTGGCTGGCCGCAGTGCTGCTGGCGCTGCTGCTCAAGCCGCTGCTGGCCTGGCGCATGCTGCGCGACGAGGTGCTGGCGGTGGAAGCCGCCCTGGCCGAATCGCTGGAGGCCGGGCGCGCGCGCCTGGCGCGCCTGGTGAGCCGCGACGTGCAGGTGCTCGACGCGGTGCAGGTGCGCGAGAGCGCCATCGAGTCGCTGGCCGAGAACCTCAACGACTCCGTGGTCGCGCCGCTGTTCTGGTTCGCACTGCTGGGCCTGCCTGGCGCCGCGCTCTACCGTTTCGCCAACACGGCCGATGCCATGTGGGGCTACCCCGGCATGCGCGGCGGGCGCTACTGGCAGTGGGCCGGCAAATGGGCGGCGCGCGCGGACGACGCGCTGTCGTGGCTGCCGGCGCGGCTCACGGCGCTGCTGCTGCGCGCCATCGCCGGCGGCCCGCGCTGGCGCGTGCTGGCGGCCCAGGCCCGCTGCACGCCCTCGCCTAACAGCGGCTGGCCCATGGCCGCCATGGCGCTGGCCCTGGGTGTGCGCCTGGCCAAGCCCGGCGTGTACACGCTCCACCACGAAGGGCGGGGCGCTGACGCCCGCGACACGCCCCGGGCGGCAGGCTGGGCATCGAAAGTGGTGGTTGCCGGCGGATTGATTGCCCTGGTTGCTCACTTTTCAATAGCATTTTGGTGGTTGCGATGGATGTGACGTTGCACCCCCCCCTGCATGGCGGCCCGGACGCCCTGGGCGTGCCGCCGCACGACTTTTCCACCAACAGCAACGCCTGCGGCCCGTGCCCCGGGGCGGTCCAGGCGCTGCGCGAAGCCGATGCCCGGCATTACCCCGACCCGGCCTACACCGCATTGCGCGAGCGCCTGGGCGCCTTCCACGGCGTGGGGCCGGCGCGCATCGTGATCGCAGGCAGCGCGAGCGAATTCATCCACCGCATCACCGCCTTCGCCGCCCGGCGGGGCGTGCGGGCCGTGGCGGTGCCGGTGCATTGCTATGGAGACTACACGCGCGCGGCGCAGGCCTGGGGGCTGGACGTGCGGCCCGCCGCACCCGGTGCGGACCCGGCGGTCACCGGCCTGTGCTGGGCGTGCGAGCCCGCCAGCCCGCTCGGCACGCCCGACCCCGCGCTGGCCGCCTGGGCCCGGATCGGAGCGCAAGACGGGGCACTGCGCGTGATCGACTGCGCCTACGCCCCCCTGCGCCTGGAGGGCACCGCCAGCCACATGCCCGCCAACGCCTGGCAGCTGTGGACCCCCAACAAGGCCCTGGGCCTGACGGGCGTGCGCGCGGCCTATGCCGTCGCGCCGCAGGCGCAGCCGCCGCAAGACCTGGCCGCGCTGCAGTCGCTGGCGCCATCTTGGCCCATCGGCGCCCACGGCGTGGCGCTGCTCACGGCATGGACCCTGGCCTCCACCCAGCGCTGGCTGCGCGACAGCCTGGACACGCTGCGGGCCTGGAAGGCGCAGCAGCAGGCGCTGTGCGAATCGCTGGGCTGGGCCGTCGTGCCCGGGAGCCTGGCCAACTACTTCGTGGCACGGCCCGATGCCGATGACCTGCCGGCGGCCCTGCATCGGTTGCGTGCCCATGGCATCAAGCTGCGCGACGGCACGTCGTTCGGGCTGCCGGGGCAGGTGCGCCTGGGCGTGCTGCCGCCGGATTCCCAGCAGGCGCTGCGCCAGGCCTGGATCGGCTGACTGCCGCTACCATCGCCGCCTCACCTGCGATCGCTCCAAGGAGGCCGCCCCGCCATGCGCACCATCACCGTCAGCCGCTACGTCACGCCCCTGCGTGAGGGCGGCTCCATGCCCGCCGTCGTCGAGGGCGACGATCTGGGCCTGTATGTGCTCAAGTTCCGTGGCGCGGGGCAGGGCGTGCGGGCCCTGCTCGCCGAGATGATCGCCGGGGGCATTGCCCGCGCCCTGGGCCTGCCCGTTCCCGAGATCGTGCTCGCCCAACTGGACGTGGCCCTGGCGCAGACCGAGCCGGACCCCGAGATCCAGGACCTGATCCGTGCCAGCGGCGGCCTGAACGTGGGGCTGGACTACCTCTCGGGCGCCGCGAACTTCGATCCGGCGGTGGATGCGGTCTCGGACGACTTCGCCTCGCGGCTGGTCTGGTTCGACACGCTGGTGGGCAACGTGGACCGCACGGCGCGCAACACCAACCTGCTGGTGTGGCACCGCAACCCGTGGCTGATCGACCATGGCGCGGCGCTGACCTTCCACCATGCCTGGAACGGAACGGTGGCCGTGCCCGCCAAGCCCTTCGCCCCCATTGCCGACCACGTGCTGCTGCCCCGCGCCACCGCGCTGGCGCAGGTGGATGCGGAACTGGCCGCGCGCCTCACGCCCGCTGTGCTGCAGGGCGTGCTGTCCGAGGTGCCCGATGAATTTTTGCAACTGGCCGGTGCCGACCACGCCGAAGGCCCATTGATCGCGCCCGGCACCCACCGGCAGGCCTACGCGGATTATTTCGCCGCACGGCTGGCCGGGCGCGGCGCCTGGCTGAAAGGAGCGATCGATGCACGCGGCTGATGTGTACGACTACGCCATCGTGCGCGTGGTGCCGCGTGTGGAGCGCGAGGAATTCATCAATGCTGGCGCCATCCTGTCGTGCCAGCGCACGGGTTTCCTGCAGGCCACCATGGCACTGGACGAGGCGCGGCTGCTGGCCCTCGACCCCGCGGCCGACCTGGACACGGTGTGCAGGCACCTGGCGGCCATCGTCGCCATCTGCGCGGGCGACACGGGCTGCGGGCCCATCGCGCAGATGCCTTACCGCTCGCGCTTTCACTGGCTGACCGCGCGGCGCAGCGGAATCATCCAGACCTCGCCGGTGCACACCGGGCGCTGCACCGATGCGGGCGCGGCGCTGGAGCACATCATGGACCGCATGGTCCGGCCGTTGCGTGCGATGGGTTGATGGGGTGAAGGCGCCGCGACCCGCCTCAGCCGGCGCTGTCCGGTAATGTGAAGTCGAACCGGTAGGCGTGCGCCCCGTCGGCTGCGACGTCGATGGTCATGCGACCTTCCAGGCCGGTGAGCGCGTCGGTGCCCGAATCAGGCACCACTGCGATGCGCTGCTCTGGCACGCCGCGCGCCATGGTCGAGCTGTGCTGCAGCACGAAGCTGCCGTGGCGTCCTGCCAGGCTGCCATGCACGGTTTCCATCGCGACGTAGCCGGCCGATCCTGTGGTGGCGCTGCGAAAGGCCAGCATCTCGCCCGTGCTCGTGGCGTCCAGGCTTCCGTGGAAGCGCTTGTCGAGGGACATGCGGAGAAGGCCGCTGGTGCTCGCTGTGTCGCTCAGTGGGTGGGGCGCGGTTTTGACGTCGAAGGGGCCGGTGATGGAATCAGAAATCATGGGTTGTCTCGCGGGTGGAAGCGGCCCGCCCGCTGCAGGAGCGCGCAGGTGGGCAGGGCCTGTCGGTGGAAACGAAGCCGCTATTGAACCGCAAGAACGTGCAACGCGGTTCGGGCCATGCTGGCCGCGAGCCGGGCATGCGGGTCGGGGGACAATACGGCTCCTTCGCCAATCGAACTGCGCCGTGCATTCCGCCCCTTTCGCCTTCGCTGCTCCTCGCCCCACCGTTCCGCTTTTTCCGTGTCCGCTGTTCTGCCGCCGCTGTGGCCGTAGCGCACGGGCCGGGCGCTGACATGGCGGCGCGCTGCGTCATGGTGCTGGGCACGACCAGTGGCGCCGGCAAGAGCTGGCTGGCCACGGCCCTGTGCCGCTGGTACAGCAACCAGGGCCTGAAAGTGGCGCCGTTCAAGGCGCAGAACATGAGCAACAACGCGCGCGTGGTCGCCGGGCCGGGTGGCGGCCACGGCGAGATCGGCAGCGCGCAGTATTTCCAGGCCCTGGCGGCGCGTGCCGAGCCCGATGTGCGCATGAACCCGCTGCTGCTCAAACCCGAGGCCGACACCCGCAGCCAGGTGGTGCTGATGGGGCAGGTGAGCGAGGAGCTGTCTGCATTGCCCTGGCGCGGCCGCAGTGCGCGGGTGTGGCCGCAGATCGCCGCCGCGCTCGATGCGCTGCGCGCCGAGAACGACGTGGTGGTGATCGAAGGCGCGGGGTCGCCGGCCGAGATCAACCTGCAAGCGAGCGACGTGGTCAACCTGCGCGTGGCGCGGCATGCGGGCGCGAGTTGCCTGCTCGTCACCGACATCGACCGGGGCGGCGCCTTCGCCCACCTCTACGGCACCTGGGCCCTGGTGCCGGAGGACGAAAGGGCGCTGATCCAGGGTTTCGTGCTCAACAAGTTCCGGGGCGATGCGGCGTTGCTGGCGCCGGCGCCCGAAATGCTGCAACAGATGACCGGCGTGCCCACCGTGGCCACCATCCCCATGCAATGGCACCATGGCCTGCCCGAGGAAGACGGGGTGTTCGACGATGCCGCGCGCGCCAGCGGTGTGGTGCACACGACCATCGCCGTGGTGGCCTACCCCCGCATCAGCAACCTCGACGAATTCCAGCCCCTGAAGGCCGTGCCCGGCGTGCGGTTGCTGTGGGCCCGCAGCCCGGCCGACATGGCGGGGGCCGACTGGATCGTGCTGCCCGGCTCCAAGGCCACCGCGGCCGACCTGGCCTGGCTGCGCGCGCAGGGGCTGGACGCCGCCGTGGCCGCGCATGCAGCGCGGGGTGGGCGGGTGCTGGGCATCTGCGGCGGCCTGCAGATGCTGGGCGAGGCCCTCATCGACACGCACGGCGTGGACGGCAACGCGGCGGGCCTGGGCCTGCTGCCGCTGGTGACGGCCTTCGAGCCCGTCAAGACCGTGCGCCATACCCGCACCGCGTTCGGCGCCGCGCAGGGCGCCTGGCAGGCGTTGGCCGGCACGGCGGTGCAGGGCTACGAGATCCACCACGGCCAGACCGCGCAGCATCCGGCGATGGCCGCGGCGGGCGACGTGGCGCATGCCGTGATCCCGGGCCTGGCATGGCAGAACGCGCGCGGCAACGTGCTGGGGTTGTACCTGCACGGCCTGTTCGAGGACGCCGGCATCCTGCGCGCGCTCTTCGGGGCCGACGCACCCACGCTCGACGCCGTGTTCGACAGGCTGGCGAGCGGGGTGGATGAATGGTTCGACGAGGAATGGAAACGCCGCGTCTTGCAGTAGGGACGGATGGAAAAAAGCCCGCACGGGGCGGGCTGGGACTTTTTATGGCTGGGTGTCGACGTTCAGCGCAAGTAATGGCCGTAGTCGTACTGGCCTGCCGAAAAAACGGTCGTGACTTCGAACTCCGCCGGGTTGTAACTTTGCGAACTCGGGCCCGCCTGGCTGTAGCTGGGCTGCTCTTCGTCCGAATCGTCGGCAACCATCCGTGCCGCCACTTCGGCGCGATGCTGCTCGACGAGCCTGATGGGACTTGTCAGCATCTGCCGTACATCGTCAGGTCCGATGGAACCGCGATTCTGAACCAGATAGGCCGTTATTTTCCGGTTGAGTTTTTCGCAGGATCTGACGACGCTTTTCATGCCTTCGTGGCCCGGGTATTGCACGGCATGTTCCAGCAGATTTGCAATCGTCTCCTGCTGCTGGCGCAACTGCTGTGCCGTGGATCGGATCGCGGCATGTCCGGACTGCAACGGCGAGCGGGGCGCCATGGCCCCACCCGCGCCGGCAGACCGCCGGCTGGGGCCGGCGTAGGGAGAGCCCTGTGGCATCGGAGAACGGTTACCCGGTGTTTGAGCGGGTGTATTGGTCGCCCACGTATGCACGGGGCTAGAGTTGCGTGAGGTGGAGTTGATGCATCCCATTGGATCACTTGAAAAGAGTTGGACAGACCCGAATGTTGATATTCTTTCCATTGGTCGGAATTTCCACTGCGTAGGATATGGCGATTTTGCGAAGCAATTCGGGTAACTGATCGCATCTTCACCAGGGTAGCCCGGTGCAGGTCGTTCGCCCCGATGCAACCGTGCTGCGATGACCGCTTCGCGCGCCTTGATTGAATCTGTCCGAGCCGTCGCTATCCACTTGCCCCTGATTTATGAGCAACAACGCTGATCTTCCATCCGTTGAAACCCTGTCCGACGAGGCGTTCGCTGCCTGCCTGCAGCACCTGCTGGACCACAAGACCAAGCCGCTGGGTGCTCTGGGCCGGCTGGAGTCGCTGGCGCTGCGCATCGGCCGCATCCTGGGCACCGAGGCGCCCGAGCTGCGCCAGCCGCAGATGCTGGTGTGTGCGGCCGACCATGGCCTGGCGGCACGCGGCGTGTCGGCCTTTCCGAGCGATGTGACCTGGCAGATGGTGGAGAACTTCCTGGCCGGCGGCGCGGCGGTGAGCGTGCTGGCGCGCCAGCACGGGCTGGACCTGACCGTGGCCGACTGCGGCGTGGCGCGCGCCATCGCGCCGCGCGACAGCGCGCCGGGGCAGCCGCGCCTGTTCAGCCACTGCCGCGTGGCGGCCGGCACGGCGGATGCGTCGGTGGGTCCGGCGATGACCGCGGACCAGTGCGCCCAGGCGGTTGCCAACGGGTGCGAGATCGTGCGCGGCCTGCCTGGCAACGCGCTGTTGCTGGGCGAAATGGGCATCGGCAACACATCGGTCGCCTCGCTGCTGCTGTCGCGCCTGTGCGGCCTGCCGATCGGCGACTGCACGGGCGCGGGCACCGGCCTGGATGCCGAGGGCGTGGCGCGCAAGCGCGCGGTGCTGCAGCAGGCGCTGGAGGCCAATGCCGACGCCATCGAGCCCTTGCAGGCACTGGCCGCGCTGGGCGGGCTGGAGGTGGCCACCCTGGTGGGCGCGGTGCTGCAGGCCGCCAGCGAGCGCCGGGTGATAGTGGTGGACGGCTTCATCACCAGCGCGGCCGTGCTGGTGGCCAGCCGCCTGGCGCCCGCCGTGCTTGAGCGCTGCGTGTTCGCCCACCGATCAGGCGAGCGGGGCCACACGCTGCTGCTGGGCGAATTGCAGGCCGAGCCGCTGCTGGACATGGGCCTGCGGCTGGGCGAGGGCTCGGGCGCTGCGCTGGCCTGGCCCCTGCTGCAATCGGCCTGCGCGGTGCTGCGCGAGATGGCGAGCTTCGAATCGGCGGGGGTCGCCGGCAAGGTGTGACCCGGGCGGCGCGCGTGCCGGAAAGCGTGCCCTGGACTACCGGGCCGCGGGCCGGGCCATCGCGACGAAGTTCTGCACGAAGGGCGAACGGTCGCCCTCGCGGTGGGCGACGGCCAGGCTCACCAGGGCCGACTGGCTGCTGAGCGACCGGTAAGCCACGCCCTTGAAGGCCAGGTGCCGCATGGAGGCAGGCACCAGTGCCACGCCCAGCTCGGCGGCGACCAGCGCGAGGATCGACACGATCTGCGGCGCCGTGGGGCCCAGCTGCGGCTCGAAGCCCGCCGCGCGGCAGGCCGCCACCGAGGCATCGAACAGGCTGGGGCCGAGCGGCCGGGGCGTGAGGATGAAGGGCTCGCCGCGCAACTTCAGCAGATCGATGCGCGGGCCCTTGCGCGAGGCGGCGTGGCTGGCCGGCAGCGCCACGATCAGCGGCTCGTCCGGATAGCGGTGAAAGTGCAGGCCCGTGGCGTCCAGGCCGTCCGGGCGCAGGATGGCGATGTCCAGCCGCCCGTCGCGCAGCCGCTCCACCAGGGTGAGGGAGTTGCCCTCGTCGATCCTGAGCTCCACCTGCGCGAACCCGCGGCGGTACGAGCGGATGGCCTGCACGACCACGGGATTGAGTGCGGACGAGCCGGTGAAGCCCAGGTGCAGCACGCCCGCCTCGCCGCGCGCCGCCCGCTGCGCCGCGCGCACGGCGTCGAAGGTGCGCGCCGGCAGGCCGCCCACGCCTTCCAGGAAAGCGTGGCCTGCGTCGGTGAGCTGCGCGCCGTGCGGCACGCGGTGGAACAGCGGCACGCCCACCTCGGCTTCCAGGTCCTTGATCTGCAGGCTCAGCGGCGGCTGCGCGATGCCCAGGCGCGCTGCGGCCCGGGTGAAGTTGCCTTCCTCGGCCACGGCGATGAAGTAGCGGATGTGGCGCAGTTCCATGGGGTATCTGAAATAGGTATGGTGATGAGATGAATCATATATTGGACATATATGAGGGAGGCGCCTAGATTCCAGCGCTGGCTGCCTTTCGGCGCAGCGCCTTTCCCTTGCCGCCTTGCTCTGCCGTCCATCGTTCGATCCATGCCTTCGTTGACCGCCTCCCCAGACCTCGCCCCGCCTTCCGCCACGCCCCTGGCCGAACCGCCCGCAGCCCGATCCACGCCGCCGGGCACGTCCGCTTCGGGCTGGATCGCGCGCGGCTCCGCGGATTACCGGCGTGCCGCCGCGGCGCTGTTCCTGGCGGGTTTCGCCAGCTTTTCGCTCATCTACTGCGTGCAGCCGCTGCTGCCGGCGTTTGCCCGATCGTTCGGCATCAGCCCCGCGCAGAGCGCCTTGCCGCTGTCGCTGACCACCGGCCTGCTGGCCGTGGCGATCGTGCTCGCCGGGGCGTTCTCGCAAGCGCTGGGGCGGCGCGGGCTGATGTTCGCCTCGATGGCGCTGGCCTCGCTGCTGAACATCGTCGCGGCCATCGTGCCCAGCTGGCATGGTCTGCTGGTGGCCCGCGCGCTGGAAGGGTTGGTGCTGGGCGGCGTGCCGGCCGTGGCCATGGCCTACCTGGCCGAGGAGATCGACCCGCGCCATCTGGCGCACACCATGGGTCTGTATGTGGCGGGCACCGCGTTCGGCGGAATGATGGGGCGCGTGGGCATGGGCGTGCTCACCGAATGGGTGAGCTGGCGCGCCGCGCTGGGCTGCCTGGGCGCGCTGTGCCTGCTGTCGGCCATCGGCTTTCTGGTGCTGCTGCCACGGTCGCGCCATTTCACGCCCCAGCCCGGGCTGCAGGTCCGCTACCACCTGCGGGCCTGGGGCGGCCACCTGCGCCACCGCGGGCTGCTGCGGCTGTTCGCCATCGGCTTTCTGCTGACGAGCATCTTCGTGACGCTGTTCAACTACGCCACGTTCCGCCTGTCCGGCGCACCCTACGGCCTCAGCCAGACGCAGATCAGCCTGATGTTCCTGGTGTTCGGCTTCGGCATCGTGTCCTCGTCCGTGGCGGGCCGGTTGGCGGACCGTCTCGGGCGGCGCGGGCTGCTCGCCGCGGGCTTCGCGTTCATGCTGGGCGGCACGCTGCTCACCCTGTCGCCGTCGCTGTGGGGCGTGTTCGCGGGCATCGCGCTGGTGACCACTGGCTTCTTCATCGGCCACTCGATCGCCAGTTCATCCATTGGCCCGCTGGCCGGGTTGACCAAGGGGCACGCGGCATCGCTCTACCTCTGGTTCTACTACATGGGTTCGAGCGTGGTCGGATCGGTGGGCGGATGGTTCTGGCAGCACGGCGGGTGGCCGGCCATCGTGGGGCTGACGGGCGCGCTGGCGGTGCTGGGGATCGTAATGTCGGCTGCGGGGCCGCGGGGGACCGGGGCGAAGGCGTGAACCGGGCGGCGGTGGTTAAGGCGCCGCCATTTTGCGCCCGGAACGCTTCAGTTCACGAACCACCGCCCGTTGCCGTCGCTCAGCAGGAAGTATTTGAAGGCGCCCTGCAAGGTACTGCCGATGCCGTTGCCGCTGAAGCTTGCATTCACGATGGTGTCCGCGCCCGAGGCCTGCAGGATGACCGACGCGCCGTTCTGTGGATCGAGGGTGATGATGGTGAGCGTCTGCCCCGCCACGTTCGCGGGGGGCAGGTTCAGCGTGCTGCCGCCCTGGGCCGCGTAGTACACCCCTCCGGTCGGGGTGCTGGGCACGGTGGAGCCCGATGTCAGGGTGCCGCCCTGTACGAGCTGTCCGGGCTGCACCCAAACGCCGTCCGAGCGCAGGTAGGTTCGGGCTGCGGCGGAGGCACCCCCCTGCAATTTGGACACGCTTACCGCATCGTCGGCCAGCTTGACGTTGGTCACCGCCGAGTCCAGCAGCTTGAGCGTGGAAATCGCCTGGTCGGCCATCTTGCTGGTGGTGACGGTGCCATTCGCCACCTTGCTGGTGGTGATGGCATTCACGGCAATGTTGGAGTTGGCCACGGTGAGGTTGGCGATCTTGTTGCCGGTGATGGCGCCGTCCGCGATGGTGAGCACGCCGGCACTGCTCAGGCCCGCGTCTCCCGTCAGCGTGACGGGCGCCTGCGGGCTGAAAGGCGCGGACGATGACGTTACGGTGATCTGCCCGCCGGCCGTGCCGTTGGCATACCCCTCGCCCGTGGCACCTGTCGACCCGGTCGCTCCCGTCGCACCGGCGGCGCCTGTCGGCCCTGCGGCACCGGTCGCTCCCGTGGCGCCGGCAACGCCGGCGGTGCCCGCAGGTCCTGTGGCACCGGTGGCACCCGCCGTGCCGGTGGCACCCGTGGCACCGGTGGCACCCGTGGAGCCTGCGGCGCCGGTCGCCCCTGTGGAGCCTGCGGCGCCGGTCGCCCCTGTGGCGCCTGCGGCGCCGGTCGCCCCTGTGGCGCCTGCGGCACCGGTCGCCCCTGTGGAGCCTGCGGCGCCGGTCGCCCCTGTGGCGCCTGCGGCGCCGGTCGCCCCTGTGGCGCCTGCGGCACCGGTCGCCCCTGTGGCGCCCGCGGCACCTGTGGCGCCGGTCGGGCCTGCGGCCACGCCTGCTGCGCAGGGCCCCAGCGCGCCCGTGGTGGTTTCAAAGCACAGCACCGTGGCCACGGGCGTCCGCGTGGAGAGGGTGGGCAGGAAGACGCCGCCGCCATCCTGCACGCGCAGTCCCTCTTGCGTCCCATTGGCGCTGCGCACCACGAAGCCGCCTGCCGAGGGCACGGTGATCCGTACGTCTGCGGCCTGGGCCAAGGGGGCATGGACCAGGTACGCGGCAGCGAGGGCGGCATTCAGCAGGGAGAGGCGGATGGTTCTGGAGTGGTTCACAGGTCGTTTTCCTGGGTGATGGCGGTGGGGCCGAAGGGGCAACCATGTGCCCATGTGCGGCCCGAGGCAGTAGAAATCGGCGCCAGACTATCTTTCGCCAGTGTTTATGTAAATAGGTGTTTCAATCTCGATGGGTACATGCTTCCAGGCGGAATGCGCATGCGAGGCGTGCGTGCGCGAATGCCGATGAATGGGTGCGCCCCAGGCTGAAACCGTTGGAAGCACGGGCGATGCGGCCGCACGCCATCATGGTTCGGTGCCGTTGTCGGTGCACCGGATTCGCTTGGCGACTGCCCTGTCCTCCGGCTTTCTGGGCCATCGCGCCGGTGGTGGCCTCCTCAATTCACCGTGTGCGTTCTGCACGGCAGTCCGCCGCTTGCGCAGTGCAGTGCGGAGCCATCCACCAGGGAAGATCAATGTCAATGGTTCTATGGAAAGTGCGGCACGCGGTGCCTTCTCCCCGCAGCGGGCGCAAGGCCGTCCTGGCGGCTCTCGCCTGGGTGGCGCTGTCTGGCGCTTGCCTGGCGCAGGCGCAAACGCTTTGGCCCACCCCCCGACAATGGGATCAGGCGCGAGAACAATCGGCCACCGTCCCCGCATGGCGCACTGCCATGGCCGCCCAGCGGCGCATCGCCGAAGACGCGATGAAGAGCGAGCCCCGGCCCGTGGCCGTGCTGACCACTGGCGGCCGGCTGCGGGGCGATCCGCTCAAGGCCCAGACCGAAGCGGGCCTGCAGGACATGGACAAGATCCAGGCGCTGGCCATCACCTACCGGCTCGACCACGACCCGCGCCATGCGGCGAAGGCGGGCGACTACCTGCTGCGCTGGGCACAGGTCAACCGACCGACCGGCCAGCCCATCGATGAAACCGGCCTGGAGCCCGCTATCTTCGGTTATCGGCTGGTGCGGGCCGACCTGGGCGCTTCCACACGCGAATCGGT
The DNA here is from genome assembly GCF_030158955.1 of Acidovorax sp. SUPP1855. NCBI lineage: Bacteria > Pseudomonadati > Pseudomonadota > Betaproteobacteria > Burkholderiales > Comamonadaceae > Acidovorax > Acidovorax sp. SUPP1855. The sequence goes on from NZ_BQXI01000004.1 coordinate 103,358, forward strand.
CGATGGCTGGATGCGCCGTATTGCTCAAGCCGAGATGGGGTCGCGGGAGATGAAGAAGAAAACCGCCACCAACAACTGGCACAGCCATCGCCTGAAGATCGTCGGCCTCATCGGCTTCGCAATCGGCGACGCACGGCTGATCGCCTACACCCGGGACGGCCTGCGTGCGCAGATCAACGACAACCTGCTTGCCAGCGGCGAAAGCGTCGATTTCCAGGAGCGCGATGCGCTGTCCTACCACGTGTACGACCTGCGCCCGCTCGTTACGCTGGCGCTGGCCTTCGCGGAGCAGGGCGAGGATTTCTACCACTGGAAGGCGGCGAACGGCGCCTCCATCGCCCACAGCGTGGCGTGGCTGATGCCGTATCTGAGGGGCGAGAAGACGCATGCCGAATTCGTGGGCAGCGACGTGCGCTTCGACAAGGCGCGATCGGACAACGGCGAGCGGGGTCACGTGGTCGGCAGCCTGTACGAGCCGCGCGACGCACTGCCGCTGCTGTTCCTGGCCGCCGCCTACGACCCCGAGTGCGCTGCCCTGGCGGAGCGGCTCAGCGGAGGTCGCCCGAACTGGCGCCTGGCGTTCAGCCGGCTGCCTGCCGCACGCAACCAGGGAGGGTGAGCGGCGGGGCGCCGGCCCCCAGCGTGAACGCGTTAGGGCACGCAGGCCAGGGGGCCGTTCAGGGCTTGACCTCCAGCCGCACGCGACGCCGGTCCGTGCTGACCGTGACCGACAGGCAATCGTCGGCCCACACCGGGCGAAGCGCGTCGGCGTCCGAATGCTCGGCGCGCCCATACGACCGCCCGGCCTGGTCCACCAGTTTCACGTAGCCCGCGCCGTCGCTGTAGTCGTAGAACTCCAGGCTGTAGTCACCCCCGCCGCACACATCGGTGTGCATGAGTTCTGCGGTGTTGAAAGCGCGGGAGGAGAGCAGGGAGCCGGCCAACAGGGCCATCGGCATGCCCGCAAGAAGCAGCAAGGCCCATCGCGGCCAGGTCTGCCAAAAGCGGGGCTGGCGGAAGGCCGCGCGGTGGGTGGAGAGTGAAGAGGTGTGGGATTTCATGGGAAGGGATTGGGTATAGATGCTCGAACGAACACTGACCGTTGCGAGACCCTGACTTGCGGAGCCCGATTTGGCCTCACGGCTGTACGCTCAACGACACCGGGTCTTTGTCTGTGTTGACACTCACCTGTTTGCAATCGTCTGACCAGATGGGCCCTAGGTCAGTCCCTTCTGAAAAATACGATTGACCGTGGACTCGCCCAGCCTGGTCAATTAATTGAACGTAGCCATCCCCGTTTCGGTACGCGAATGTTTGCAAGCTGTAATTTCCATTGCCGCAAATATTCGTGTTTTCCAGTTTTGCAGTTTTCAAAGGATCATTGAATTGACTAAGAATCCAGATTCCTGCCGCGACCAAGAGGCAAAAAACAATCAAGACCTTTGATAATTTCCTCGATCTTTTTTGCGCATGCTTTACTGGCAATGGTTCATGTGTTGGCAGGGACATATCAAAAAGCCTGTACATCCCAAGTCAAAGGAGTGCTGAGCTTTTCTCTGTAAACATCCGAAAAGATGAGGAAGTCGCCGCCTTTACGATGGACATCTCGCCAACGCTGAAAACTTGCGTTTTCAGCCATGTACAGGTTAGAAGTTGGAAAGGTACGTATATCGGCGTTGTTCCAATTTCCCAACATTTGATCTCCTGAAAAGTCGTAGCTATCACGAAGGTAGAAGTTCAGACTGTGGATTTCGACACGATGGGAGGGTGTTCCCAACATCCCTCGGAGTGGCGTGACCATGCCTTCAGCAGAAGCATGGAGCGTAAATGCACCCAGTGCGCAGTACATATCGTCAATGGGATCCGTCAATTTTTCAACACTGTTTGCACTGACGTTTCTGGAGTTCACATGCGTGGTTTCGTGAAGATCGACAGCGGATCGACTATTGCCGAATGGCACTGCTTGGGCGCTCAACTTACCCGCGCGTTTCAGTCTGCTTGCAAGTCTGTCTTTGGAGATTTGATGACTTCTAGGCGACAGCTGTCCTGCGATAACGCGCCTTAATTCATCCACGACTTCCTGAGTGCGCCCAAATCTCAAAGCCCAAGCCATAGTGACAGTCGTTTGATCGATGTACTGAGGACTGATTGATCGGTGGTCGAAGTCGGTGGCATCGGCTCTTTTCCAGCCGGAAGGCATTATGAAAGAAGGACTCGAGAACCATCTTCGCATCAGCGCCGAGCCTATTCGAAATCCCTTCTGGTCCATGACGCCGGGGATGTCGGCCAATTGCAAATTCTTGAAGCATTGAGATGCTGGATATTCCGCATTGAGTCCGATGGGTTGAGCTACTACGCGGTTGGCACGGAGTGCCGTTTCTTCCCATATATTTTTCATTTTCTCCCTGACAGCACGGCGTTATGTATTTTTTCATTGCGACGCTTTGGAGCGAAGCCGCGCGGCGCATCTTAAAAGCTTCTTTGAATTAATGGCTGGTTCAGTAACTTTTTATTACTTTATTTGCATAATAATCACGTAACCAACGGGCGCATAACGCGCTTGGTGCCATCAGTCGCCATACCAATGCACCACCTCCACAATCGCCCTGTTTTGTATACAAAATGGTGCAAAAACCGTATTCCAGGCTGGCATGGCGCTTGCGTAATGCCCCGGCATGGACGCCACCTCCCACCCCCCAGCCCCCGCCGCCATCGAAATCGTTGCGCTGACCAAGCGCTACGCGCAGGGCAAGCCTGCCGTCGATGGCATCGATCTGCGCATTGCCAGCGGCAGCTACTGCTGCCTGCTGGGGCCTTCGGGCTGCGGCAAGAGCACCACGCTGCGCATGATCGCGGGGCACGAGTCGGTGACCAGTGGCGATGTGCTGCTGGAAAACCGCAACATCACCGATCTGCCGGCGGCCGAGCGGGGCACGGCGATGATGTTCCAGAGCTTCGCGCTGTTTCCCCACCTGTCCGCGCTGGACAACGTGGCTTTCAGTCTCAAGATGAAGGGCGTGGGCAAGGCCGAGCGGCAGGCGCGCGCGCGGGCGCTGCTGGAGCGGGTGGCGATGGGGCACCTGGCCGACCGCAAGCCGGCGGAGCTGTCGGGTGGGCAGCAGCAGCGCGTGGCGCTGGCGCGCGCCCTCATCACCGAACCGCGCGTGCTGCTGCTGGACGAGCCGCTGTCCGCGCTCGACCCGTTCCTGCGCATCCAGATGCGCGCCGAGCTGCGGCGCTGGCAAAAGGAACTGGGGCTGACCTTCATCCACGTGACCCATTCGCAGGAAGAGGCCATGGCCCTGGCCGACACGATGGTGGTGATGAACCATGGCCGCATCGAGCAGGTGGGTTCGCCGCACACGGTCTACAACCGGCCCGCGAGCGAATTCGTTGCACGTTTCATGGGCGGGCACAACGTGATCGCCAGACAGTCCGGCCCAGTGGGCGTGCGCACCGACCACCTGCAGATCGCCGCGGTGGGTGAGTCGCTGCCGGCCGGGTCGAGCCACATCGGCGCGGTGGTGACCGATGTGGAGTACCAGGGCACCTACGTGCTGCTGGGCCTGCAGGACGAAGGCGCCGTGGTGTCGTCCAGCACCACCGCCGCGTATTCCGTGATGGTGTCCGAAGACGGCTATGCCGCCCGGCCTTACCAGGTGGGCGATGCGGTGCGCCTGCACTGGCGGCCTGAGCGCGCGCATCCGCTGCAGGCGCCGGCCACACCGGCCTCGGCAGGCGCCGCCGTCGCGGTGTCGGTCTGAGGCGCTGCAGGCCGGCAGCCGCAACCCACCGGGCGCCACGGTTCCTACCGCTGCTGACTGACAAAAGATTTCCCTTTCCCCCCTGTCCCTTCGTTCAACCTAGGAGCTTTCCATGTCCGATGCGTCTTCCGAATCCCTCGCTGCCCCGTCGTCCGCCGTGCAGCGCCGCTCGCTGCTCAAGGGCACGGCCGGCATCCTGGCCGCCGGCATGTTCCCGGCCATCCATGCGCAGGAGAAGATCGTGCTGCGCTACCTGGGCACGGCGGTGAACCAGGACAAGGCCATCGCTGAAAAATTCAAGGCCGACACGGGCATCGAGATCCAGTACGTGGCCGTGACCACGGACGACGTGACCAAGCGCGCCGTCACCGCGCCCAACAGCTTCGACCTGATCGACACCGAGTACTTCTCGCTCAAGAAGATCGTGCCCACGGGCAACCTGAAGGGCATCGACACCAAGCGCATCAAGAATGCCGACAAGATCACCCCGCTGTTCACCACCGGCATGGTGGGCGGCAAGGCCGTGGGCGAGCAGGGCACCGCGCCCAAGAAGGTGATCTACCTCGAAGGCGAAAAGAGCAAGGTGTTCGCCAAGAGCCCGACGCAGTTCATGAGCCTGATTCCCACCGTGTACAACGCCGACACGCTGGGCATCCGCCCCGACCTCATAAAGCGCCCCATCGATTCCTGGGCCGAGCTGCTGAACCCCGAGTTCAAGGGCAAGACGGCCATCCTGAACATTCCTTCCATCGGCATCATGGATGCGGCGATGGTGGTCGAGGCCATGGGCCTGTACAAATACCCCGACAAGGGCAACATGACCAAGAAGGAGATCGATCTCACGATCAAGACCCTGATCGAAGCCAAGCGCGCCGGCCAGTTTCGCGCGCTGTGGAAGGACTTCAACGAGTCGGTCAACCTGATGGCCTCGGGCGAGGTGGTGATCCAGTCCATGTGGAGCCCGGCCGTGACGGCGGTGCGCACCAAGGGCATCGCCTGCAACTTCCAGCCGCTCAAGGAGGGCTACCGCGCCTGGGCCGCGGGCTTCGGGCTGCCGGCCACGCTGTCGGGCAAGAAACTGGACGGCGCGTACGAGTTCATCAACTGGTTCCTCGACGGCTGGGCCGGCGCCTACCTCAACCGCCAGGGCTACTACAGCGCCGTGCTGGAGACCGCCAAGGCCAAGATGGAGGCCTACGAGTGGGCCTACTGGATGGAAGGCAAGCCCGCCACGCAGGACATTAAGAGCCCGAACGGCGACCTGCTGGCCAAGGCCGGCAGCGTGCGCGACGGCGGCAGCTACGAGTCGCGCATGGGTGGCATCGCCTGCTGGAACGCGCTGATGGACGAGAACAACTACATGGTCCAGAAATGGAATGAATTCGTCGCGGCCTGACCGATGAAACCGGGCGGCGCCTGCCGCCCGGCCTCTTCGATTGGCATGCTCCTTTCGTCGTCCCTTTCAGCACGTTCCACTGCACCATGAGCCCTCCTTCGACCTCCCAGACCGCCGCAGTGGCCGCCGCGCCCGGCCGCGGCATCGCGGCCTGGTGGCAGGCTGCGCCGTTCACCGCGGTGTTCGTGCTGTTCTTTCTGGTTCCGCTCGGGCTCATCCTGATGGTGAGCTTCTGGGACTTCAACGAATACGAGCTGCTGCCCGGCTTCACCTTCAAGAACTACCTGTCGGTGTTCGAGGGCTGCGGCAACACGGCCGACCTGTGCACCACGCTGCGCACCTACCTGTCCACCCTCAAGTTCAGCCTGCTGGTGTGGGGCATCACGCTGGTGCTGGGCTTCGCGGTGGCGTATTTCCTGGCCTTCCACGTGCGCTCGCCGGGCATGCAGACGCTGCTGTTCGTGCTGTGCACCATTCCGTTCTGGACCTCCAACGTGATCCGCATGATCTCGTGGGTGCCGCTGCTGGGGCGCAATGGGCTGGTGAACCAGACGCTGATCGACCTGCACCTGATCCAGACCCCGATCGAGTGGCTGCTGTTCTCCGATTTTTCCGTGGTGCTGGCCTTCGTGCACCTGTACACCATGTTCATGATCGTGCCCATCTTCAACAGCATGATGCGCATCGACCGCAGCCTGCTGGAGGCCGCGAGCGACTCCGGCGCCTCGGGCTGGCAGACGCTGTGGAACGTGATCGTGCCGCTGTCGCGCACCGGCATCATCATCGGCTCGATCTTCGTCATCACCATCGTCATGGGCGACTTCGTCACCATCGGCGTGATGGGCGGGCAGCAGATCGCCTCGGTGGGCAAGATCATCCAGGTGCAGACCTCGTACCTGCAGTTTCCGCTGGCGGCGGCCAACGCCGTGATCCTGCTGGCCGTCGTGCTGATGATCATCTACGGGCTCACGCGGCTGGTGGACATCCGCAAGGAGCTTTGAGCCATGGCCGTTCACGCACGCACATCCTTTTCCGCAGTGCCCCGCGCGGGCACCGCCCCCTTGGTCTTTCCCACGGCATGGAGGCCCTTTCCATGAACAAAACCCGCCTGCGCGAGCCGCGCCCGCTCAGCTTCTGGCTGCTGGCGATGGTGTTCGTTCTGTTCGTGCTGTTCATGTACGGGCCCATGCTGGTCATCTTCGTGCTGAGCTTCCAGGGCCCCGAAGGCGGGCTGACCTTTCCGATGCGCGGCCTGTCGCTGCACTGGTTCCGCCAGCTGGCCGAGGGGCTGGGCGTGGTGGACATCGGCGCGGCGCTGCGGCGTTCGCTCGCCCTCGGGCTGGCCGTGATGGCGTGCACCGTGGTGCTGTCGGTGCTGGCGGGCCTGGCCTTTCGCAAGCGGCTGGCGGGCGGCAACACGCTGTTCTTCGTGGTGGTGGCCAGTCTCATCATGCCGTCCATCATTGTGTCGCTGGGTATCGGGCTGGAGTTCCGCCTGATCGATACCGCCATCAAGGCGGTGCTGGGCTGGCTGGGCCTGCAGGAGACGCTGGAGGGCTTCGGCACCTCGCTGGGCCTGTTCACCTCGGCCCTGGGCGCGCACCTCACGTGGACGCTGCCGTTCGGCCTGCTCATCATGTTCGCGGTGTTCAACCGCTTCAACCCGGCCTACGAAGAGGCGGCGAGGGACCTGGGTGCCACGCCGTGGCAGGGCTTCGCGCACGTGGTGCTGCCGCTGGTGGCGCCGTCGGTGGTGGGCATCGGCATGTTCGGCTTCACGCTGAGCTGGGACGAGATCGCCCGCACCTCGCAGGCCATCGGCGACGTGAACACGCTGCCGCTGGAACTGCAGGGGCTGACATCGACCGTGACCACGCCGTCGATCTACGCGCTGGGCACGCTGACCACGGTGGTCTCTTTCGTGGTGATGGGGCTCACCCTGGCGCTGGTGTGGCTGCTCGGGCGCGGGCGCCGCGCGGGGGCCGCCCGATGAAGCCTCCCGCACCCGCCGGCCGCGCCCCCCGTGCGGCGGCCGCGCCGCGCCGTCGTGCCGCGTCCCCGCGCACCGCGGCGCTGCCCGCGACCGATGCCGACGACGGCCTGCTGAGCGACAACGACATGTACGAGCGCATGGTCTCGGCCATCCTGGACCATCGCCTGCCGCCCGGCACCAAGCTGGTGGAAGACAAGCTGTCCATGGCCTTCGGCGTGTCGCGCACTCGCGTGCGGCCGGTGCTGGTGCGCCTGGCGGGTGAGCAGGTGGTCACCCTCACGCCGCGCCGCGGCGCCTCCATCGCCCAGCCCACGGTGCAGGAGGCGCGCGAGGTGTTCGAGGCGCGCCGCCTGATCGAGCCGCGCCTGGTGTCGCTCTTCGTGGAGACGGCCACCGCGCAGGACGTGGCCTGGCTGGTGCAGAGCGTGGCCGACGAAGAGGCCTCGCGCCAGGCGGGGGACATGCGCCGGGCGATCCGGCTGTCGGGGGACTTTCACCTGCACATCGCGCAGGCGGCCGGCCACCAGACGCTGGGGCGCATCCTGCGCGAGCTGGTGTCGCGCACCTCGCTCATCCTCATGACCTACAGCCCCAGCCATGTGCAGGCCCGCGAAGAGGCCACGGCCTGCGGCTGCCGCGAGCACCGCGCGCTGATCGACGCGATCCGCCTGCGCGATGCGGGCGAGGCCGCGCGGCGCATGCTGGACCATCTGGCGCGCATCGAATCGCAGCTCGAATTCACGCCCCCGCAGGACGCGGCGCCGGACCTGGTGCAACTGCTGGGCGCGGGCCGCGCGGTCTGACGCGCCGTGCACCCGGACAACAAGGCAACGCATGCGCCAACTGCTCGTCATCAACCCCAACACCTCGGCCAGCGTGAGCGCCTTGCTGCAGCGCCACGTGCAGGCCGCCGCCGGATCGCACGTGCAGGTGCGCACGGCCACGGCCCGGTTCGGCGCGCCCTACATCGCCTGCGAGGCCAGCTACGCGGTGGCCTCGCACGCCGCGCTGGACGCCTGGGCCGCGGCGCTGGCGGACGGCGGCAGCGCGACCGATGCGGTGCTGGTCGGCTGCTTCGGCGACCCGGGCCTGATGGCGCTGCGCGAGAGCAGCCCCGTGCCGGTGACCGGGCTGGCCGAGGCCTCTTTCATCACGGCGGCGCGGCAAGGGCGCTTTGGCATCGTCACCGGCGGCGAGCGCTGGGGGCCCATGCTGCAGCGCCTGGCGCAGGCACTGGGGCATGCGCCCATGCTGGCGGGCATCCACACGGTGGCACCCACCGGCGCGCAACTGGCCGCGGACCCTGCGGCGGCGCGGGCGCTGCTCGCCCAGGCCTGCCGCGACGTGGTGCGGCAGATGGGCGTGCAGGCCGTCATCCTCGGGGGCGCGGGCCTGGCCGGCATGGCCGGCGCCATCCAGCCCGAGGTGGGCGTGCCGGTGATCGACAGCGTGGTGGCCGGCGCGCAATGGGCGCTGCGCACGCCCGCGCTGCCAAGCGAGCGCGCGCAGCCCCGGTGCGACGTGGCCTGGGAGCGGGTGTCGCCCGAGCTGGCGGTGCTGGGGCTCACCCCCGCGCCAACCTGACGGGCCCGCAGCGGCCTGAAAAAGCGCAGGCCCCGGCCCGCTGCGCAGCCAGCGCGCTGCGCGTCGGGCCGGGGCCTGGCCTTCAGGGCCGGTTCTTCAGGGCAGCGGCGTGAGCGTGATCCGGCCGTAGTTCAGCTGTGAGCGGCGCGGCGTCGCGCCGTTGCTGTCCACCGGCACCAGCGTTACGGTGACGGCCTTGTCCCGCGCGATCAAGCGGGCCGTCTCCTCGTCGATCACGAACGAATAGCGGATACCGGCCTGGTGGTGCGCCGCATGCCCCGCCGTGTTCGCGGGCGTGGTCTTGGCCACGCTGGAGATCATTCCCACGAAGTTGGGCGACTCGGTGGTGGTGCTGGCGTTGGCGTTGGGCAGGTTCACGTACACCTTGGCGCTCACGCTGCGGTCGGGCGGGGTGGTCACGTCGTCGATGTGCAGCAGGTACAGCCGCGACGACTGGTTGGCCGCCAGCGCGGCGAGCGGCTTGCGAAAGCCCTCCGGCAGCGCGGCCTTGTGCGTGACGGGCGCGGTGCCCAGGTTGCGCTTTTGCGGCGCGGCCAGCACCACCAGCGGCTGCGCGGGATGCGCCACGGCCGCGTTCTCGGCCGGTGCCGGCTGGTGGGCGCCTGCTGTCCGCACGGCGCTGCGCAGGGGCTTCGGGGGTGTGGCCAGGGAGTCGTACACGTAGCCCAGGTTTTCGGAGTTGACGACGTCGCTGACCTTCATGGAAGTCCACACGCCGTTTTCGTCGTAGAAGTTCCAGGCGTGGCCGTTCCAGTCCGCATCCGGCGGGTTGGTGTGCGAGGGGTCGACCGCCACCCAACTGCTCCACATGCGGTCCACGTTGGAATGGTGGGCGAAGAAGACCGGGTCGCGGGCGGCCGTGGAGAGCACGCCCATGTCGGAGCCGTAGTTGGGCGACTGGCTGCCATCGGTGCCCGTCCACACGTGCACGTGGTTGTGGGGAATGGTCTCCAGCGCGCCGGGGCTGCCGCCGCCGATGGCCGTGTTGACCCCGCCGAACAAGGCATAGGTGGGCGAGTTCAGCACGATGGACATGGCCTTCGGGCCCACGAAGGCGGCAGGGATCCGTGCGCCCGGCTTCACGTTGGCGGGGTTGCGCAGCGGATCGTACAGGGCGCTGCCGGCGCTGGCGTAGATCTGCGGGAAGGTCTGGGTCGACGGGCTCTGGGTGCTCCAGTCCCAGTACGGCAGGCGCAGGTCGGGGTCGCCCGAGGCCTTGACCAGGGCGCGCTCCAGGAAGAACAGGTAGGCGCGGTGCCATGGCGGGAACCACCAGCTCGAATGGATTTCCTCGCCCTGCTGGCCGTCGGTGCCGCCGCCGCAGGCCCAGCAGTGCACGTAGCTCTGGCGCAGCCAGCCGGTGGGGCTGTTGGGGTTCTGGGCGGTGATGTCGCGCAGCCCTTGCCAGCCCTTGGTGAGGCTGGCGATCTCGGCGTCGGTCAGGGCGAAGGCGCTCTTGCGTGGCTTGACGGCGATCTTGCCGCCCTGGAAGGGCGTGGCCGGGCCGGGCGGCGGGGGCGGGGCGCAGTTCTGCGGGTTGTCGGCCGGGTTCTGCGCCCAGGCGGCACTGTGCTGCAGGCTCCACAACGAAAAGCCGGCGGTCAGGCTGGCCAGGTGCTGCAGGGCTTGCCTGCGGGAAGTATGGGAATGGCTCATGCCGCGGTCCTCCGAATTGATTTTTTTGCCGTGGCGCGGGTCAGGGCCCGTGCCACGGCGATCAATGTACGCGGGGGCGGGCGGCCCGCGAAGGCGCGGGCGAAGGGCTGCGCAGGGTGCTGGCGCGGCCCGATGGCAGTGCCAAGTCCTTGTCGGGCATGGATTTTTTCGCTGCAGCGCACCGGGTGCCGCCCCTGGCGAGGCCACTGGCCGGCACCTTAAAAGTTCTGAATTCGGTGGCCCAGGCGCTCGGCGGCAGGGCGCGGAGCGATGCGGGGGGGCGGTGCGGCCCTGCCGATGCGGCCGGGCCGGCCCCGTCAATGGTCGTGGTGCAGGTAGCTCGCCTGGCGCGGCAGGCGCAGGCTGACCACGAACGCCAGCACCATCATGCCGGTCACGTACCAGAAGAACACCGTCTCATGGCCGATGGATTTGAGCCCCAGCGCGACGTATTCGGCCGAGCCGCCGAAGATCGCGTTGGCCACCGCGTAGGCCAGGCCCACGCCCAGTGCGCGCACCTCGGGCGGGAACATCTCGGCCTTCACGATACCGCTGATGGAGGTGTAGAAGCTCACGATGGCCAGGGCCAGCGCGATCAGCACGAAGGCCACGTAGGGGCTGGTCGTGTGCTGCAGCGCCGTGAGGATGGGCACCGTGCACAGCGCGCCCAGCGCGCCGAACAGCAGCATGTTGTTGCGCCGGCCGATGCGGTCCGACAGCGCCCCGAACAGCGGCTGCATGCACATGTACACGAACAGCGCGCACGTCATCACGTAGCTGGTGGTCTTGATGGGCAGGCCCACCGTGTTCACCAGGTATTTCTGCATGTAGGTGGTGAACGTGTAGAAGATCAGCGAGCCGCCGGCCGTGTAGCCCAGCACGGTGAAGAAGGCCGCCTTGTGGTGCCGGAACAGCCCGCCCATGGTGCCGGCCTCCTTGTTCTGCTTGGCGGCGTCGGTCTGCGTCTCGTGCAGGGTGCGGCGCAGCAGCAGCGCGACCACGGCCGAGATGGCGCCGATCACGAACGGGATGCGCCAGCCCCAGGCCTTCAGCTCGGCCTCGCTCAGCAGCGTCTCCAGGATCACGATGACCAGCACCGCCAGCAGCTGCCCGCCGATCAGCGTCACGTATTGGAACGAGGATAAGAAGCCGCGCTGGCCGCGCAGCGCCACCTCGCTCATGTAGGTGGCGGTGGTGCCATATTCGCCGCCCACCGAAAGCCCCTGGAACAGGCGGCACATCAGCAGCAGGAAGGGCGCCCAGGCGCCGATGGCGGCATAGGTGGGCAGGCCGGCGATGACGAGGGAGCCCGCGCACATCATGGTGACCGAAATCAGCATCGAGGTCTTGCGCCCGTACTTGTCCGCGATGCGCCCGAACAGCCACCCGCCGATGGGCCGCATGAGAAAGCCCGCGGCGAACACGCCGGCGGTGTTCAGCAACTGGGCGGTGGGATCCGATTTGGGGAAGAAGGCCGGCGCGAAGTACAGCGCCGAGAAGGCATACACGTAGAAGTCGAACCATTCGACGAGGTTTCCCGACGAGGCCGCCATGATGGAGAAGACGCGGTGGCGCTTCTCTTCAGCGGTGTAGGCGCGTGGCGCGGGCGCGTCGGCGTCGGCCGCGGTGGGGACGGATGCAGTCATGGAAGACGGGCCTTTCTGGTCCGCATGCGCGGCATGCAGGGTGTGTTGTTGTGGCAGGCCGCATTGTCGTCGGGACGACGAAGTCCTGACTGTCAGCCAAATCCGGCATCGCGCCACCAGCCTATTGAAAACCGCGCTTTCGCTCCTAGATGCAGCCCGGGGATCGCTCTGCCATTGCGGCGGCTGCGCTTTCCTTCCTCTGCAAAACCAACGCACACAGCGCAGCGGGAACCCGGATCGGCACCGCGCCGGCCCGCCAGCCTGTTGGAGGCCGGCGGCACGGCCACGCGGCGCCGGCCGACCGCCTCTCCCCTTTGACGCCTTTTCGTTTTTGCCACCCGAGGAATACCGATCCATGCAACCCGAACACACCCGCGCCGTGATGGCCATCAGCCTGATGGCGGCCTTTGCCGACGAACACAAGGACGAGCGCGAGCGCGAACACCTGCGCCAGCTGGCCGAGTCGCTCAGCGCCGGCACCGGCCTGGACCTGATGAAGCTCTACCAGGACGTGCTGCTGCAGCGCGTACGCATCGAAGACGCGGCCCAGGCGCTGGACACGCCCGCGCTGCGCCAGCTGGCCTACGAAATGGCCGTGGGCGTGTGCGATGCCGACGGCGTGTGCAATGCCCAGGAAAAGGCCTTTCTGCAACGCCTGGGCACGGCCCTGCAGATGGCGCCGGACGAAGCCGCCGCCGTGGTGCGCGAGGCCGATGCGCTGGCGGCTGCGCCCCTGCGCGATGCGCCCGTTGATTCGCAAGGCGCGTCGCAGGGTTGGGCCGAGCCTGCCGCGATCGCCGTGGCGGGGGCGGGTGCCGCTGCGGCGGTGGCGGCGGGCACCGCGGCCGTCTTCGCCCCGGGCCAGGCGCTGGCACCGGTGCCGGCGCCGGCCGTCGATCCCCATGCGGCCGAGATCGACTCCATGGTGCTGAATGCCTCCATCCTGAACGGGGCGCTGGAGCTGCTGCCGCAGTCGCTGGCCTCCATGGCGATCATTCCGCTGCAGACGCGACTGGTCTACCGCATCGGCAAGCTGTACGGCTACGAGCTGGACAAGGGCCACATCACCGACTTTCTCGCCACGGTGGGCGTGGGCCTCACCTCGCAGTATGTGGAGCAGTTCGGCCGCAAGCTGGTGGGCGGGCTGCTGGGCAAGGTGATGGGCGGCATGGGCCGCGCGGTGGGAAGCGCCGCCACGGGCTCGGCGTTCTCGTTCGCCACCACGTACGCGCTGGGCAAGGTGGCGCAGCGCTACTACGCCGGGGGCCGCACGCTGGGCAAGGACGCGCTCAAAACGTCGTTCTCGCGCACGGTGGACGAGGCGCGCAACCTGCAGCAGCGCTACGCGCCGCAGATCCAGCAACGTGCGCAGGGCCTCGATGTGGGCAAGCTGCTGCGCGAACTGCGCGCCTGATCCGGCGGCGCGCGGTGCCGGCCGTGGGGTGAATCCGCCACCCCGGGCGCCAGGGGTGGTCTGCTATGAAAAATATAGCTATACGCCCTAGTATCAATTGCGCTGGAAGCACTTTTGATGCCCAGCCGTACTGTCACGGCGGCGGGGTCTTGGGCTGGTAGTCGCAGTACGGCGCCACCACGCATTCCCAGCAGCGCGGCTTGCGCGCCTGGCACACGTAGCGGCCCAGCAGGATCAGCCAGTGGTGCGAGTCCACCGCGTAGGCTGCAGGAACACGCTTCATGAGCTGCAGCTCCACCGCCAGCGGGTTCTTGCCGGGCGCGAGGCCCGTGCGGTTGCTGACCCGGAAGATGTGCGTGTCCACCGCCATGGTGGGCTGGCCGAACGCCACGTTCAGCACCACGTTGGCCGTCTTGCGGCCCACGCCGGGCAGGGCTTCCAGCGCCTCGCGGGTGCGGGGCACCACGCCGCCGTGCTGCTCCACCAGGATGCGGCAGGTGGCCATCAGGTGCCGGGCCTTGCTGCGGTACAGGCCGATGGTCTTGATGTAGCCCTCCAGCCCTTCCAGCCCGAGGTCGAGGATGGCCTGCGGCGTGCCTGCCACCGGAAACAGCTTGCGCGTGGCCTTGTTCACGCCCACGTCGGTGGCCTGGGCCGAGAGCAGCACCGCGGCCAGCAGCTCGAACACGGTGGTGTATTCCAGCTCCGTGTTGGGCATGGGGTTGGCGGCCTTCAGGGCGGCGAAGAAGGGTTCGATCTGCGCGGTCTTCATGGTGGGAATGTCGTTGTGGGCACGCGGGGAGCCGCATTGTCCCGCAGCCGGCCGCCCGGGCGCCTGCCGGCACGGCGGTGGGCCGCCGCCCGGGCGGATTGACGGGGAATTGACGGGCGCCGGCGCATTTTTTACGGCGTTTTTATGCCGGCGTTCCTAGACTGGGGCCATGTTCCACCCGCAGCCCGCCACCGCCCGCCGGCACCCCTCCGGCCCCGTGGCGGCGACTCGCCCCATGCCGCATTCCTGCGCTTTTCAGACCCTTCACCGCGTGGCCCTGGAGGCCCGGCCGCCGGCCGACAGCGACATCGTCGTGCTGCCGCTGCGCCTCTTTCATACCGACGTGCTGGAAGGGCGCCGCTCGCTGCACCGCATCCTGGGCCCGCGCGTGCAGGGCTACCGCATCGACGTGGATGCGGCCCGGCACTGCATCCGCATGGAGATGAACGTGCGCCGCGGCGAACTGGCCGCGTGCCTGCGGCTGCTGACGGCCGGCATGCCCTGCGCGGAATTCGGCCGCATCGCCCGGCCCACCCACTGGATGCACTGAGAACCTGTTCGATGCACGACGTTGCCCTGCACCTCTTTCTGGCCCTGCTCGTGGTCTTCCTGCCGCTCGGCGGCGCCTGGTGCCTGCTGTACTGGATGGAGCGCCCGGCCCCGCGCCCGGACAGCGGGCGCGATCATGAATAAGGCCCGGCCCCGTGCCACGCCCGGGCGGGCGATCGATGCCGGCGTGCCTGCCGATGCCCGCGCGCTGGAGGCGATCGAGCGCGCCTCGTTCCTGGGAGACCGCATCTCGCTGCCGAGCTGGCGGCGCCTGCTGCGCAGCCGTTCGGCCCGCGTGATGGTGGCGCGGCCGGCGGCGGGCGCGGTCCCGGGCAGCGGCTCGCTGCTGGGCGCCTGCGTGGTCCTGCGCCGCCGGGGCACCTCGGTGGCAAGGCTGTATTCCATCGCGGTGGCGCCCCAGGCGCGCCAGGGTGGCATCGCCAGTGCGTTCCTGGCGGAGGCGCTGGACTGCGCGCGCCATTGGGGCTGCGCACTGCTGCGTCTGGAGAGCCGGGCCGAGAACGTGGCCGCCCACCGGCTGTTCCAGCGCTTCGGGTTCGTGGCGGTGGGCCGCGCGCCCGCCTATTACGCGGACGGCGCGGATGCGATCCGCTTCGAGAAGGACGTGTTCGACGGCCACCGCCGGGACCGGCTGATGCTGCCAGGGGCTCGGCACTACGGACAGACGCTCGACTTCACCTGCGGCCCTTGCGCGCTGCTGATCGCCATGTCGGCCCTGGCGCCGGACACCGTGCTGGACCAGGCCGCCGAGATCCGCCTGTGGCGCGAGGCGACCACGGTGTTCATGGCCGCGGGCCATGGCGGCTGCGGCCCGTTCGGCCTGGCCTGCGCCGCCCTGCGCCGTGGCTTCGGTGTGGCGGTGTACGCCGCCGCGGGCTCGTCGCTCTTCATGGACAGCGTGCGCGAGCCCCACAAGAAGCGCGTGATCCAGCGCGTGGAGGACGACTTCCGCGCCGAACTGGTGGCGCATGGCGCGCCGGTGTTCGCGCTGCCCGTCTCGCCCGAGCGCGTGATCGAGCAGTTGCGCCACGGGCACGTGCCCATCGTGCTCATCAGCCTGTGGCGCCTGCACCGTGAAAAGGCACCGCACTGGGTCGTCATCACCGGCTTCGACGGCACGGTATTCCGGGTGCTGGACCCGATGGCCCGTTCGGGCGAGTGCGACGGCGGCGTGTCGGTGAGCCTGTCCGAATTCAAGAAGATGGCCCGCTACGGGCGCCGCCGCCGGACAGCGGCCGTCATCCTGTCCAGAAAGCCTTGAAGTGACTTCAGAACATGTGATCGTGGTGGAAAGACGCTCGGATTTCCGCTGGAGCGACCCCGGGGTGCGCATCGTCACCGCGGAGGCGTTCATCGCCGAGGAGCCGCGCCCGCGAGCGCGTGCGCGCAAGGTCACCAACCTGTGCCGCAACTACAGCTACCTGGGCATGGGCTACTACTGCTCGCTGCTGGCCGAAGCGCGGGGCGACCGGGTCACGCCCAGCGTCGAGACCATCGTGGCCCTGCAGCGCGGCAAGCAGCAGGCCGCCTCGCTGACTGTGCTGGACCGCCTGATCGGTCCGCTGGACAGCGTGCCGCAGTCCGTCAGCTCGCTCACCCTGCACGTGTTCTTCGGGCTGGCGGAGGACGCCGAACTGACCGCCCTTGCGCGCAAGAGCTTCGAGCTGTTCCGCTGCCCGCTGCTGCGGCTGCACCTGCAGCGGCGCGAGCCATCGCCCGGCTGGCACGTCGCCGCGCTGCAATCGCTGGATCCGCGCGATGTGGACGCCCACCGCGACGGCCTGTTCGACGAGGCCCTGGCGCATTTCACGCGCCGCCACTGGCGCCCCGCCGCGCCGGTGGCCGCGCCGCGCATGGATCTGGCCATCCTGCACGACCCCAACGACCCGCTGCCGCCGTCCAGCCGCCGCACGCTGCAGAAGATCGTGGACGTGGGCCAGGACATGGGCATCGCGGTCGAACTGATCGAGAAGAAGGATTTCTCGCGCCTGACCCAGTTCGATGCGCTCTTCATCCGCGAGACCACGGCGGTCAACCACCACACCTTCCAGTTCGCCAAGAAAGCCGCGGCCGAGGGCATGCCGGTGATCGACGATCCGGTATCCATCCTGCGATGCACCAACAAGGCGTACCTGGCCGAGCTGCTCAAGGGCCACGGCATCGCCACGCCGCGCACGCACCTCGTGAGCCGCCGCACGCTGGGCGATCTGCCGCGGGGCCTGGCCTATCCGGTGGTGGTGAAGGTGCCGGACGGCTCGTTCAGCCGCAGCGTGAAGAAGGCCGAGAACGCCGAGGCGCTGCACGCCATTGCGCGCGAAATGCTCCGCGAGTCCGGGATCATCCTGCTGCAGGAGTTCATGTACACCGACTTCGACTGGCGCATCGGCCTGGTGGGCGGGGAGCCCCTGTTCGCAGCGAAGTACTACATGTGCGAAGGCCACTGGCAGATCCTGCGGCACGGCGAAGACGGCGGGTACGTGGAGGGCCGAACCCAGGCCGTGTCCCTGGATGCCGTGCCGCCGCCGGTGCTGCAGGCCGCCACGCGCGCGGCGCGGCTGGTCGGCAACGGCTTTTACGGCGTGGACCTCAAGTGCAATGCGGCCGGCGCCCATGTCATCGAGATCAACGACAACCCGAACCTGGACGCCGGCGTGGAGGATGCGCTGGTGGGTGATGCGCTGTACCGCACGCTGCTGGGCCATCTGCTCGCGCGCATGGACTGGCGGCTGAACCGGGAGGGCGCTGCGCCCCCCTGCAGCGGGCCGGCGCCGCGGCACCTGGCCGCCTGCCAGGGGACGGCGCGGTGGTCCGAGCCCGCCGGCACCGGTGCGGCCGTGCCCGCGCGGTAGCAAGCGGCAGGGCCCGCTGCCTCGCAAAACTCCGGCCAAGCCCCGGTCCGGCACAGGGCAAGCCGGGGCGGCGAAAATCTCCGAAGACCGGCCGTGCCGGCCCGGAACGCCATCCCTCAAGGAACCCATGCCCGAATCCACGCCGCCCATCGCAACGCCCGCCCACGATCCCGCGCAGGATGAAGACCCCCACCAGTGGCTCGAAGCGGTGGACAGCGAACGCGCCCTGGCCTGGGTGCGCGAGCGCAATGCGCATTCCGAGGCGGTGCTGACGGCCCGGCCCGAATATGCCCCCACGCGCGAGCAGCTGCTGGACATCATGGACGCCAAGGACCGCATTCCCAGCGTGGTGCGGCGTGGCGACTGGCTCTACAACCTGTGGCAGGACGGGCACCACCGCCGCGGGCTGTGGCGACGCACCACGCTGGCCGGGTACCGCGCGCCCGAACCCGCGTGGGAGACGGTGCTCGACCTGGATGCCCTCGCCCTGGCCGAGGACGAGAACTGGGTCTGGGGCGGGGCCGAGGTGCTGGGCCCGGAGTACCGCCACGCCCTGGTGTCGCTCTCGCGCGGCGGGGCCGACGCCACGGTGATCCGCGAGTTCGACCTGGTGTCGCGGCAGTTCGTCGAAGCGGGTTTCGCCCTGCCCGAGGCCAAGTCGGACGTGACCTGGATCGACGCCGAAACGGTCTACGTGAGCACCGATTTCGGCGAGGGCTCCCTGACCGAATCGGGCTACCCCCGCATCATCAAGCGCTGGCGGCGCGGCACGCCGCTGGCCAGCGCGGTCACGGTGTTCGAGGGCGAGGCGTCGGACGTGGGCGTGGGGGTGGGCGTGGACCGCACGCCGGGCTTCGAACGCACCGTGTTCACCCGCATGATCGACTTCTACCGCCACGAGGTCTGGCTGACCGAGGGGCCTGCCGAAGCGCCGGATGCCGCCCCCGTGCGGCTGGACGTGCCGGACGACGCCATTCCCGACTTCGTGCGCGGCACGCTGCTCCTGGAGCTGCGCAGCGACCTGGTGCTGGGGGAGGCGCACTTCGCCGCCGGCTCGCTGCTGCATGCCGACGCGGCGGCCTGGCTGCGCGGCGAGCGCCGGGCTGCGGCGCTGTTCACTCCCACGGCCACGCGCTCGCTGGCCGGCTACGACACCACGCGCGACCACGTGCTGCTGCAGGTGATGGACAACGTGGCCGAGCGGCTGGAGCTGTGGCGCCGGCCCGGGGGCGAGGGCGGTCCCTTCGTCGGCCGCGCGGTGGACACGCCGTTCCCCGGCCAACTGGGCGTGACGGCCCTGCACGACCCGCTGCTGGCCGACGACCCGCTGGCCGAGCATTACCTGCTGTCGTACACCGACTTCACCACGCCCGCTTCGCTGTTCCTGGCCCGCACCGCCGATGACGAGCGCGAGTTGCTCAAGGCCGGGCCGGCGCGCTTCGATGCCGAAGGCATGCGCACCGAGCAGTGCTTCGCCACGTCGGCCGACGGCACGCGCGTGCCGTATTTCGTGCTGTGGCCGCGCGGCGCGCAGGCCGATGGCAGCAACCCCACGCTGATCTACGGCTACGGCGGCTTCGAGCATGCGCTCACGCCCTGGTACGCCGCCGACTACGGCCGGGCCTGGTGCGAGCAGGGCGGCGTGCTGGTGGTGGCCAACCTGCGCGGCGGCGGCGAGTACGGCCCGGCGTGGCACCAGGCGGCGGTGCGCGAACACAAGCAGCGCAGCTACGACGACCTGATCGCCATCGCGCAGGATTTGATCGCGCGCGGCGTCACCCGGCCCGCGCACCTGGGCATCCAGGGCGGCAGCAATGGCGGGCTGCTGGTGGGCGCGGTGATGGTGCAGCGGCCCGACCTGTTCAACGCCGTGGTGTGCCAGGTGCCGCTGCTGGACATGCGGCGCTACCACACGCTGCTGGCGGGCGCGTCGTGGATGGCCGAGTACGGCGATCCGGACGATCCGGCCGACTGGGCCTTCATCGCGCGCTACAGCCCCTACCACCAGGTGCGGGCCGATGCGCGCTATCCCCGGGTGCTGTTCACCACCTCGACACGCGATGACCGGGTGCACCCCGGCCACGCGCGCAAGATGGCCGCGCGCATGCTGGCGCAGGGGCACGACCTGCTGTACTACGAGAACACCGAAGGCGGCCACGGCGGCGCGGCCGACAACGCGCAGCGCGCCCACCTGCTGGCGCTGGAGTTCGCCTACCTGTGGCAGCAGTTGGGCCCGCGGCCCGCGGTGGCCAACGCCGCCCGCTGAATGCCGTGTCGGCCGCAGCGGCGCAGCATTTCGCCACCGGCGCCGTGCCGGCGCGCCGCGGCCCCGGCGCGCCGGCCGCGTGCACTGGCACCACACGCAGGAAAACGCCACGCCGATTTGGCGACAATCGCATCCAGAAAGTGAGACCCCGACCATGCCCCTGCAATTCGCCGACCGACTGAACAATGTAGAGACCTCCGCGATCCGCGAGCTTTTCAAGCTGCTGGGCAAGCCCGGCATCATCAGCTTTGCCGGGGGATTTCCGGACAGCGCGATGTTCGACGTGGACGGCATCCGCGAGGCCTCCAATAAAGCCCTGGCCGAGGAGCCGGGCGCGGCTCTGCAGTACGGCGCCACCGAGGGCTACAACGCCCTGCGCGAGCAACTGGCCGCCTTCATGGGCAGCAAGGGCGCCAGGGACGTGGCGACCGACAACCTCATCGTCACCACCGGCAGCCAGCAGGCGCTGGACCTGCTGGGCAAGACGCTCATCAGCCCCGGCGACAAGGTGATCGTGGAAGGCCCGACCTTCCTGGCCACCATCCAGTGCTTTCGCCTCTACGGCGCCGAGCTGATCAGCGCGCCGGTCGATGGCGAAGGCGTGGACACCGAAGCGCTGGAAAAGCTCATCGCCGAGCACCGCCCCAAGTTCGTCTACCTCATCCCCACCTTCGGCAACCCCAGCGGCGCGCTGCTGAGCCTGGAGCGCCGCCGAAAGGTGCTGGAGATGGCCGCCCGCCACCAGACGCTGATCGTCGAGGACGACCCCTACGGCGACCTGTACTTCGGCGAGGCGCCGCCGCCCAGCCTGCTGGCGCTGTCGGCCGACGTGCCCGGCAGCCGCGATCTGCTGGTGCACTGCGGCAGCTTGAGCAAGGTGCTGAGCCCCGGCCTGCGCGTGGGCTGGCTCATCGCCCCGGCCGAGCTGCTGGCCAAGGCCACCATGTGCAAGCAGTTCAGCGATGCGCACACCAGCACCTTCGCGCAGACCACGGCCGCGCAGTACCTCAAGGCCGGCCGCATGCCCGCCACGCTGGCCAAGGTGCGCGCGGTGTATGCCGAGCGCGCCCAGGCCATGGGCGACGCGCTGCGCAAGGAATTGGGCGATGCCATCGCGTTCGTGCAGCCGCAGGGGGGGCTGTTCGTCTGGGCGCGCCTCACCGGCGCGCGCGGCCAGGTGGCCGACGGCAATGTGCTGGCCAAGAAGGCCATCGAGCAGGGCGTGGCCTTCGTGCCCGGCACGCCGTTCTTTTGCGCGCAGCCCGACCACGCCACGCTGCGCCTGTCGTTCGCCACGGCCGATGTGGACAAGATCCGCGAGGGCGTGGCCCGGCTGGGCCAGGCGGTGCGCGCCTGACCGGCCGGCTGCGGACCGGCGCGGCGCCCGCTGGCGCTGCCCTGACCACCCCAAGGGCGCCATGGCGCCCTTTTTTCATGGCCGCACCGGTCAGGCCTGCAGGGACACCAGCCCGCGCACGGCCATGTAGAGACCCAACAGCCCCAGGCCGATGAAAAAGCAGGCCTTGAACCACGCGGGCGACAGGCGCCCCCGCAGCCACTGGCCGGCCGCCATGCCGATGACGGCGGGCACCAGCAGCGCCACGGACGACAGGGCCGCCGTGCCCGGGTACGCCCCGTTGGCCGCCAGCCCGGCGCTCAGCACCAGGGTGGAGACGGTGAACGACAGCCCCATGGCCTGCACGAGCTCGTCCCGCGCCAGGCCCAGCGACTGCAGGTAGGGCACCGCCGGCACCACGAACACGCCGGTGGCGGCCGTGACCAGGCCCGTTGCCACGCCCACGGCCGGCCCCAGCCACCGTTCGGCGCGCGCCGGCACCTGCAGCGGGGCGCCGCGCAGGCCCCAGGCGGCGTACAGGATCAGCACGGTGCCCAGCGCCACTGCCGCCCCCTGGCCGGCGGGCGCGCCGATCCACGCGGCTCCCGCGAGGGTGCCCGCGCACACGCCCAGCTGCATGCCGCCCAGCCGGCGCACCATCGGCCCCAGCCCCGACAGGGGACGCAGCTGCAGCAGGTTGGTCACCAGCGAGGGCACCACCAGCAAGGCCGCCGCCTGGGCGGGGGGCATGACCAGGGCCAGCAGCGCCATCGCGACGGTCGGCAGTCCCAGGCCCACCACGCCCTTGACGCACCCGGCGAGCAGGAAGACGGCCGTGGCCGCGAGGAAGGCGGTGGGGGTGAGCGATGCGGTCATGCCGTGGATTGTTGGAGGCGCCCGTTAACCCGGCAATCGGGATTCGGCGCAGCCTGCCTCAGGCGAGGCCATAGGCAGGGCGTGCTACCTTGGCGCCATGGCATTCGACCTGACCGATCTGCGACTGTTCGCCAACGTGCTGGAGGCGGGCACCATCACCGCCGGCGCATCAGCCAGCTGCATCACGCTGGCGTCGGCCAGCGAGCGCATCCGCGGCATGGAATCCGCGCTGGGCGTGCCGCTGCTGCTGCGCACGCGGCGCGGCGTGTCGCCCACCCCCGCCGGGCGGACCTTGCTGCAGCACGCGTTGATCGTGCTGCAGCAGATCGAGCGCATGCAGGGGGACTTGGGCGACCATGCCTCGGGCCTGCGCGGCCACGTGCGCCTGATGTGCAACAGCGCCGCGCTGAGCGCCTGGCTGCCCGACCGGCTGGCGGGTTTCCTGCACGACCATCCCGGCATGTCGGTGGACCTGCAGGAGCGCCCCAGCCACGAGATCGTGGACGCCTTGCGCCACGGCGTGTGCGAGATCGGCGTGCTGGCCGATTCGGTCGATGCCGCGGGCTTGCAGGCCTTCGTGCTGGGGGCGGACCCGCTGGTGCTGGTGGTGCCGCGCGGCCATGCGCTGGCGGCGCGCCGCCGCATCGCATTCGCCGAGGTGCTGGACTGGGAACTGGTGGGCCTGCCGGCCGGCAGCGCGCTGGACGACCACCTCGCGGGCCATGCCCGCCGGCTGGGCACCCGCCCGCGCTACCGCATCCGCCTTGGCAGCTTCGAGGCGGTCTGCCGCATGGTGGGGCAGGGCGTGGGCCTGGCCGTGGTGCCGCGCGCCGTGGTGCAGCGCTGCGGCCGTTCGGCCGGCGTGCGGGCCGTGGCCCTGGACGACGGATGGGCCGCGCGCTCGCTGGTGCTGTGCGTGCGGGAACTGGACGCGCTGCCGGCCCCTGCCCGGCAATTGGTGGCACGGGTGCTGGGGGCGTCGCCAGGCACCGGCGGCGGGTGAAGCGTGGTTTCGGTTCCAATAGCGGCATGCCCGACACCCATCCCAACGAACAGCGCCTGAACGAGCTGGAGATCAAGGCCAGCTTCGCCGAAGACCTGCTCGACCAGCTCAACCTCACCATCTACCGGCAACAGCAGCAGATCGACCGGCTCATCGCCGAGGTGTCCCAGCTGCGCCAGCAGATCCCCGAAGGCGGCGGGGCGACCGTGCGCAGCCTGCGCGACGAACTGCCGCCGCACTACTGACCTGCCGCGCGCCCCCGCCGGGTTCGCTCTTCCTCCCTCTTTTTCTTCACACCGAAAGGTCCTTGCCATGCAATACCGCCGCCTTGGCCGCAGCAACCTGCAAGTCTCCGCCCTGTGCCTGGGCACCATGATGTTCGGCGACCAGACGGGGCGCGACGAGGCCGCGGCCATCGTGGCCGACGCGCGCGAGCGCGGCGTGAACTTCATCGACACGGCCGACGTGTACACCCGGGGCGCGTCGGAAACGATGCTGGGCGAGTTGCTCAAGGGCCAGCGCCACGACTGGGTGCTGGCGACCAAGCTGGGCAACAAGATGTCCGACCGGGTGAACGAATCGCAGTATTCCCGCACCTGGATGCTGCGCGAGGTGGATGCCAGCCTGGCCCGGCTGCAGACCGACCACGTGGACATCCTGTACCTGCACCGCGACGTCAACGACATGGACCTGCAGGAGCCGTTGTTCGCCATCGATGCGCTGCTGCGCGCCGGCAAGATCCGCTACTGGGGCGTGTCCAACTTCCGCGCCTGGCGCATCACGGAGCTGGTGCACCTGGCGGCGCGCATGGGCCTGCCCGGGCCCGTGGTCTGCCAGCCGTACTACAACCTGCTCAACCGCATGCCCGAGGTGGAGATCCTGCCGGCCTGCGCGCACCACGGCGTGGGCGTGGTGCCCTACAGCCCGATTGCGCGCGGCGTGCTCACCGGCAAGTACCTGCCGGGCCAGCCGCCCGCCGAGGGCACGCGCGCGGCACGTGGCGACAAGCGCATGGCCGAAACCGAGTTCCGCGAGGAATCGCTGCAGATCGCGCAGCAGTTGAAACAACATGCCGAGGAACGCGGCGTGACGCTGGCCCAGTTCGCCACGGCCTGGGTGCTGGCGCACCGCGCGGTGAGCGCCGTGATCGCCGGCCCGCGCACCCTGGCGCAGTGGCAGGACTACGCGCCGGCGCTGGGCGTGGAGATCACCGCGCAGGACGAAGCGCTGGTGAACGAGCTGGTGGCCCCGGGCCACCCGTCCACCCCGGGCTACACCGACCCGGCCTACCCGCTGTACCCGCGCACCCGGGGCTGATCGAGCGACGACGGCTGGCGCGGCTCAGTCGTCCGCGCCACCATTCTCCTGGCCCTGGCGGGCCGCGGCCGCCCGCAGCTTGTCTTTCTTGCTCGGGCGCTTGCCCTTGATGCCGCCGTTGCCCGGCGGGGCGGCGGGCGCGGCCTCGGTGGGCTCGAAGCCGGGGATCTGCTCCAGCGGCAGGGCCATGCGCTGGCGCTTTTCGATCAGGCGCCAGTGGGCCTCGGTGCTGGCGCTGACGAAGCTCACGGCCACGCCGGTCTCGCCCGCGCGGCCGGTGCGGCCGATGCGGTGCACGTAATCGGTCACCGAGCGGGGCAGGTCGAAGTTGACCACCACGGGCAGTTGCGCGATGTCGATCCCGCGCGAGGCGAGGTCGGTCGTCACCACCACCTGCCAGCGGTCGTCCTTGAACTCCTGCAGCACCTGCTTGCGCGCGCCCTGGCTCAGCCCCCCATGGAAGGGCGAGGCGAAGATGCCCGCCTGGTAGAGCTTCTCGGCCACGTGCTCGGCCGCGTACTGCGTGGCCACGAACACCAGCACGCGCGACCATTCGTGCGTCTGCACGAGGTGGCGCAGCAGCTGCGTGCGCCGGCCCGGGTCCACGGCGATGGCGCGCTGGGCGATGTCGGGCGTGGTCTCGGGCGAGTGGGCGATCTCGATGCGCACCGGCTCGCGCAGCAGGCCGTCGGCCAGCGCGGCCACCGCCGGCGCGAAGGTGGCCGAAAACAGCAGGTTCTGCCGCTCCACGGGCAACAGGGCCAGCACGCGGTTCAGTTCCTCGGCGAAGCCTAAGTCGAGCAGGCGGTCGGCCTCGTCCAGCACCAGGGTCTGCACGGCGGAGAGCGCCACCGCGTTGTGGTCCATCAGGTCCAGCAGGCGGCCCGGCGTGGCGACGACGATGTCGGCCCCGCTGCGCAGGCCCATCATCTGCGGGTTGATCGAGACGCCGCCGAACACCACGGCGACCGCCAGGCGCTGCGGCAGCAGGTGCCGGGCCAGATCGCGCAGGACCTCGCCGACCTGCTCCGCCAGCTCGCGCGTGGGCACCAGCACCAGGGCCCGCACGCGGCGCGCGCCCCGGCCGGCCTGGGCCAGCGTGTGCGGCAGGCACTGCTGCAGCAGCGGCAAGGCGAAGGCGGCGGTCTTGCCCGAACCGGTCTGCGCGCAGGCCCGCACGTCGGCACCACGCAGCACGGCCGGAATGGCCTCGGCCTGGACCGCCGTGGGCGTGGTGAAGCCCATCGCATCGGCGGCGTGGACAAGGGCGGGCGAGAGGCCGAGGGAAGCAAAAGGCATGGCAGGCGCGCACCGGGGCGCGAAGGAGGGAACCCGCGATTGTGCCGCCCTGGGGCGGGATGCGGATAATTCGCGGTCTTTGAGGCCTTTCCTGCCTCATTTCCTGCCTTCATTCCTTGCCCGCCGTCCTTCGCCCGCGCCCCGGGTCTCTCGCCATGCGCCTGATTGCCATCGCCGCCGTTTTCTTCAAAGCCCAGGGGGTGCCGCCATGCGCCTGAGCGACCTGGGCGGCCTCGTCTATTCGACCGAATCCGGCCGCATGTGCCCCGGCTGCCGCCAGCCCGTGGCGCAGTGCGCCTGCCAGGCGGCACGCGCTGTGCCGGCGGGCGATGGCACCGTGCGGGTCTCGCGCGAGACCAAGGGGCGGGGCGGCAAGGCGGTCACGGTGGTGAAGGGCGTGGCGCTCGACGAGGCCGCGCTGGCGCTGCTGGGCAAGCAGCTCAAGGCCGCGTGCGGCAGCGGCGGGACCGTGAAGGACGGCGTGATCGAGGTGCAGGGCGACCATGTCGAGCGCGTGATGGACGCGTTGCGGCAACGGGGCCACACCGTCAAGCGGGCCGGGGGCTGAGAGGCGCAGCCATGGACCCGGAACAACTGCAGCGCCTGCTGACCGTCCAGATGCCCTACGGCAAGTACAAGGGCCACGCCATTGCGGACCTGCCGGGCAACTACCTGAACTGGTTCGCCCGCGAGGGCTTTCCGCGCGGCGATCTGGGCCGGCTACTGGCCCTCATGCACGAGATCGACCACAACGGCCTGTCGGCCCTGCTGGAGCCGCTGCGCGCCCAGGCCGGGCAGGGCCCGGCGTCCCGGCGCTGAACCGCCGTCGCGTGCGCTCTCAGTGGCCGCCGGCCGGTGCCCGAAGCATTTGCGGAACAGCGCGCGGGCCACGCCGTGCGCGGCCTGCTGCAGCGAATGCGCGACCTCGGGCGCGAAGCGGCGCTCGGTGTGCTGCCGCCACAACCCCACCCAGGCCGCGAAATGCCCCGGTGTCACGCCCTCCAGCGCACCGTGCCGCGCGAGCACGTTGCGGCGGTAGCGCCGGCTGCCCAGCGCCACCGTGCTCCAGAAGTCCACCATGCGCGCCAAGTGCGGCTCCCAGCGGTCCTGCAGCGCCGCGTCGAACACGGGGCCCAGCAGGGCATCGGCGCGCACGTCGGCGTAGAAGCCGTGCACGAGGTCGGTGATGCCCGCCAGGTCCAGGATGTGCCGGACGGGGAGCTGAAGGTGTGCGGTTGAATCCATCGGGTCGGTGCGCAGGGCTGCGCGGTGGTTGAAGTCGGGTGGTCGGGTGGGTTGGACCGGGCCGGGGCAGAGCATGCCCGTTCCGGCGTCAAGGGGTTTGACGCGCAGCAAGCGATGGTCGCGCCGTGCCGTCGCCCAGCCAGGCCCCCGCCGCCGCCATCACGCAGCGCGTGAGCCGCTCCAGCCCCGCCTGGGCCGAGCGCGGCAGCGCCCAGTACAGGGGCACGTCCATCCCCGCCTGCGGCCGTAGCTCCACCAGCGTGCCATCGGCCAGTTGCCGTTCGATCAGCACGGTGGGGTGCATGCCCCAGCCCATGCCGACCTCGCAGCTGCGCAGAAAGCCCTGGTTGGACGGCATGAAGTGGCGGGGCGGGTGGCGGCGCGAGGCCAGGCCCTGGCGCTGCAGCCACTGGTCCTGCAGGCGGTCGTTGCGGCCATAGACCATCATGGGCGCGAGCGCGGCAGTCTCGGGCGTCACGCCGCCGCCGAAGTGGCGCTCCACGAATGGCGGGCTGCCGACCGCCACATAGTGCATGGCGCCCAGCGGCCAGGTGTTGCAGCCCGCGATGCTGCCGGCGCTGGCGGTGACGGCGGCGATCACCTCGCCTTCGCGCAGTCGCTGGGCAGTGTGTTCCTGGTCGTCGATGCGGATGTCCAGCAGCTCGTTACCTCCTGCAGTGAAGGCCGCCATCGCGTCCATGAACCAGGTCGACAGCGAATCGGCATTCACCGCCAGCTTCAATGTGGGGGCTGGCGCCTGGGTGTCGGGCATCAACGCAGGGTTGGCACGGCGCAGTTCGTTTTCCAGCAAGGCCACCTGTTCCACGTGGAGGCAGAGCCGGCGGCCCGCGTCGGTGCCCATGCACGGCGTTCCGCGCAGCACCAGCACCTGGCCTGCGCGCTCTTCCAACTGCTTCACGCGTTGCGAGATGGCCGAGGGCGTGACGTGCAGCTTGCGCGCAGCGCGCTCGAAGCTGCCTTAGCGCACCACGGCCGCCAAGGCTTCCAGGCCGGCATAGTCAAGCATTAGTTTTGCTTCATATTGCTTAGAGACTTTAAGTTTACTTAAATCAATGCGGTTCGGACAATTCACCCATGTGGATCGCCTCGCCCCCCTCCTTTTCTGCCGCTTCCGTCTCCGCCTCGTGGCTGGCCGGATTCACGGTGTGCCTGACGTTGATCGTCTCCATCGGCGCACAGAACCTGTTTGTGCTGCGCCAGGCCGTGCAGGGCCGCCATGTACGCGCCTGCATTGCCTGGTGCGTCATCAGCGACGCGTTGCTGGTGGCGGTGGGCGTGGCCGGCATGGCGCAGTTGCTGGGCCAATCGCCCACGCTGGCTTGGTGCCTGACGTTGGGCGGGGCGGTGTTCCTGTTCGCTTACGGATGCTTCGCGTGGCACCGGGCGTTCTGCGCACCGCAGGCGGCGCTGGCCGCCACGGGGCGGACCGAACGCAGTGCATTGGGCGTCGTCGGCGCGCTGGCCGTCATCACGCTGCTCAATCCGCACGTGTACCTGGACACCGTGGTGCTGATCGGGTCGATTGGGGCGCGGCAGGATGGCGGCCTGAAGTGGGTCTTCGTGGTGGGTGCCGCCTGCGCCAGCCTGCTGTGGTTTCTCGTGCTGGCCTTCGCGGGTCGGCGGCTGCAGCACGTGTTCGCCAATCCGCGCGCGTGGCGAGTGCTCGACACGTTGACGGGTGCCACCATGTTTGCGCTGGCGTGGTGGGTGGCGCGCAGCCTGCAGGGCGATTGATCCGGCGAGCGAGCGCGCCGGCGGCGGTGCCGCCACGTGCGGATCACCGAGCCGCAGCGCCTTCGCTCGATCACCGTGCTGCCCCCTTGGTGCAGCGTGGCGCGGCTTTCAGGGCCTCGCGCGGGCCTGCAGGAAGTCAATGAACACGCGCAGCTTGCGCGGCACGTGGGTGCGGCTCGGGTGGTAGAGGTAGAAGCCCGGAAAGGTCGGCCACCAGGGCTTGAGCACCGGCATCAGCCGGCCTGCGGCGATGTCGTCGGCCACCTGCACTTCGAACAC
Organism: Acidovorax sp. SUPP1855; assembly: GCF_030158955.1. Classification (NCBI taxonomy): domain Bacteria; kingdom Pseudomonadati; phylum Pseudomonadota; class Betaproteobacteria; order Burkholderiales; family Comamonadaceae; genus Acidovorax; species Acidovorax sp. SUPP1855. The sequence continues at coordinate 132,399 of NZ_BQXI01000004.1, forward strand.
GCAGGCGATGCCGGCGCCGGCGCGCACTGCCGCGATCAGGATGTCTCCGTCGTTCGAGATCAGCGGCCCCTGCACTTCCACCTCGACCGCGCGCCCCCTGTTCGTGTATTCCCAGCGGTAGATCCCCCCGCCCAGCCGCACGTTGAGGCAGCGATGGCCGGCCAGGTCCTGGGGCACCTGCGGCAAGGCGCGTCCTTGCAGGTAACGGGGTGACGCCACCGTCGCGATGCGCTGCCGCCCGCCGATGGGCACGGCCACCACGTCCTGCGCCAGGGACTCCCCCAGTCGGATGCCGGCATCGAAGCCGCCAGCCACGATGTCGAGCAGCGCGTTGTCGCAATGCAGGTCGAGCGTGATGTCCGGGAACTCCGCGAGGAACGCCTGCAGGTGCGGTAGCACCACGATGTCGGCGGTGGTGCGCGAAACATTGAGCCGCAGCAGCCCTGACGGCCTGTCTCGCGACTCGTTCATGCCTTCGATGGCAAGCGCCAACGACGCCAGGCTCGGCTGCGCCTGTGCCAGTAACCGCTGGCCCAGTTCAGTGACGCCGACGCGCCGCGTCGAACGGTCAAGCAGCCGCACACCCAGACTGGCTTCCAGCTTGCGGATCGTCTGCGACAGCGCCGACGGCGACACACCCAGTTCCGCGGCGGCCCGGGTGAAGCTCGCATGGTGCGCAACGCGCGCGAACGCGGCAATGGGGGCCAGGAGATCGGGGGACATGGCGCCGATTGTGAAGCACTGCTTCATGCCGCATGCCGCGAGCACCCATTTATCTAAAGCGACGTTGTGCCTATCGTTGGCGCTTCTCCGGCCCGGCGCCGATGGGAATCCCAACACTTCATTCCTCCACCCTCATCACCCCTAAGGAACATCCATGAGCTCACTCTCAGGCAAGGTCGCGATCGTCACCGGTTCGTCCAAAGGCATCGGTGCCGGCATCGCCGAGCGACTGGCCGCCGATGGCGCGTCCATCGTCGTGAACTACGCCACCGCTGCATCGGACGCGGACGCCGTTGTGCGCCGCATCACCGCCGCAGGTGGCCGGGCAGTCGCCGCGCAGGCAGACCTCTCGCAGCCATCGCAGATCCAGCCGTTGATCGATGCTGCCCTTGCACAGTTCGGTCGGCTGGACATCCTCGTGAACAACGCGGGCATCTACCGCATGGACTCGCTGGATTCGCTGACGGCGGACAGCATCGATGCCCACTTCGCGCTCAATGTGCGGGGTTTGCTTTTGACCACGCAGGCTGCTGCGCGCGTGCTGCCGGCGGGTGGCGTCGTGGTCAACATCAGTTCGGGGCTGGCCAAGAGTCCCTACCCGGCGGTGCATGCCTACTCGGCCACCAAAGGCGCAGTCGACACGCTGACGCGTTCGCTGGCCATAGAACTCGGACCCCGCCAGATCCGGGTGGTGGGTATCGCCCCGGGCTTCGTGAAAACGGAAGGCAGTGCCGATGCCCCCAAGGAGATGGTCGACATGCTGGTCGGCAAGACGCCGCTCGGCCGGGTGGGGACGCCTGCGGACATCGCCGACGCCGTGGCGTTCGCGGTGTCGGAGCGCGGTGGATGGATCACCGGAACGACCATCGACGTTGCCGGGGGCATGGTGTTCTGAGCCCCATCGGAGTCCGGCGGCTTAAAGCGCCGGTGCGCTGCCGGCGCTGGCCCCGGAGGCGACGGCCATCTGCAGGCGACGCGGCCCGCATCGCCGCGTGTGCCGGTGCGTGCGGGCCGCAGGCGCGACGTTGGTCCGCCCTCAGAACGCGGGCACCACGGCGCCCTGGTACTTGTCCTGGATGAACTTCTTCACTTCCGGCGTGTGCAGCGCCTTCACCAGCTTCTGGATGCGGGGGTCGTTGGCGCGGTCTGCGCGCGCGGCCACCAGGTTGGCGTAGGGCGAGTCAGCGCCTTCAATGAACAGCGCGTCCTTGGTGGGGTTGAGCTTGGCCTCGATGGCGTAGTTGGTGTTGATGAGCGCCAGGTCCACGTCCTGCAGCGCGCGCGGCAGCAGGGCGGCTTCGAGTTCGCGGAATTTGAGCTTCTTGGGGTTCTTCACGATGTCGATCGGGGTGGCCGTGATGTTCTTGGGGTCCTTCAGCTCGATCAGGCCCTGCTTTTGCAGCAGGATCAGCGCGCGGCCGGCGTTGGACGGGTCGTTGGGGATGGCGACCAGGGCGCCTTCCTTGAGCTCGCCCACGGCCTTGATCTTCCGGGAATAGGCGCCGAAGGGCTCCACGTGCACCTTGCCGTCGGGCACGGCGACGATGCTGCTCTTGCGGTCCTTGTTGTAGCTGTCCAGGTAGGGCTGGTGCTGGAAGAAGTTGGCGTCCAGCTGCTTGTCTTCCACCGCGGCATTGGGCTGGATGTAGTCGCTGAATTCCTTGACCTGCAGGTCCACGCCCTGGGCCTTGAGCTGCGGCTTCACGAAGTTCAGGATTTCCGCATGCGGCACCGCCGAGGCCGCGACCTTGAGCACATCGGCGGCATGCGCCGAGAAGGCCAGGGTGGCGACGGCAATGGCGGACAGCGTTTTCTTCAGCATGGAGAGGGCTTTCATTTCAGTCGGTTGGATTGGTCGGCGGGGCGCCCCAGCGCGCGCCGTTGGAAGACGCGAATGTAAAGAAGGGCGCGGGCATGCGCCATTCTTTTATTTTCATATCGATATAACGAGCGAACCTCTTATGCGATTTTGTGGCTCGCTATTCAAATGAAAAGAGGCTGATGCCCTAGTATCGTTTGGCTTGGTTGCTATTGAAAGAATAGCAATCAGGGTGGCGCGCCGATGGGCACGCCAGGGCGTCAGCGCAGCACTTCCAGCAGGCGATCCAGCCCGCCTTCGTTGATCGCCACCTTGGCCTGGGCCCGCACCGCCGGCTTGGCGTGGTAGGCCACCGACAGGCCCGCGGCCCCCATCATGGGCAGGTCGTTGGCGCCGTCACCCACGGCAATGGCCTGGCTGGGCGAAATGCCCAGGAGCGAGGCCACTTCCAGCAGCGTCCGGCGTTTCTCGGCGCCGTCGCAGATGTCGCCCCAGGCCTGGTCCACCATGCGGCCGGTGAGCACGCCGTCCTCGACCTCCAGCTGGTTCGACCGCGCGAGATCGATGCCCAGCCCGGCGCGGACCCGGTCGGCGAAGAACGTGAAGCCGCCCGAGACCAGCAGCGTGGTCAAGCCCGCGGAGCGGGCCGCGGCCACCAGTTCCTTGGCGCCGGGGTTGAAGCGCAGCCGCTCGGCGAACACGTGTTCCAGGTGCCCGACGGTCACGCCGCGCAGCAGGGCCACGCGCTGGCGCAGGCTTTCCTTGTAGTCGGTGATCAGGCCCTGCATGGCGGCCTCGGTGATGGCGGCCACTTCGGCCTTGCGGCCGGCCGCGTCGGCGATCTCGTCCACGCACTCGATGTTGATCAGGGTGGAGTCCATGTCGAATGCGATGAGCTTGAAGTCCGACAGGGACAGCGGGGTGGAAAGGCCTTGGACGACAAGGCCGGGAGCGAATTCGGTGGCGGCACTCATGGATGGGGGGAGGAAAGATCCTGCGGCGAAGACAAAAGGAAGGGGGAGGGGACTGCCCGGCGCGCAGCGGCGGCGTTCCGGGACACAGCGGGGATTATCCCCAGGTCGCCTGCCGCTGCCTGGCTTTGCCGTGATCGCTGCCGCTCCCGCCTCGTTGCTTCACTGGGGCGCCAGCCCGGCCGCCTTGACCAGTTCGGCGTGCAGTTTGATTTCCGCGGCGATGGTGTCCTGCAGTTGCTGGGTGGTGCCGGGCGCCACTTCCATGCCGCTGGCTGCCAGCCGGGTCTGGGTGTCGCCCGCCAAGGCGGCGTGGGCGGCGCTGCGCAGCCGGTCGATGACGGGCTGCGGCGTCCTGGCCGGTGCCAGCAGGCCGACCCAGGCCGACAGTTCCACCTGCGGCACGCCGCTTTCCGCCATGGTGGGCACCTGCGGCAGCACCGCCGAACGCTGTGCGCTCATCACCGCCAGCGCCTGCAGCTTGCCCGACTGGATGTGGGGCAACGCTTCGGGCAGCACGGCGAACATGAGGTCCACGTTGCCCGCCAGCGTGTCGTTGATGGCCGGGGCACCACCCTTGTACGGCACATGCAGCATGCTCGATTGCGTGCGGGTGCCGAACATCAGCGCCGCCAGGTGCTGCGGGCTGCCGTCGCCCGACGATGCGTAGGTCACCCGGCCCGGTGCGGCCCGGGCCGCCTGCAGCACGGCGGCCACGCTCGGAAACTTCTGCGCGTCCTTGGCGACCAGCACCATCGGCTGGTTCACCAGCTTGGTGATGGGCACGAAGTCGGCCTGCGGGTCATAGGGCAGGGTCTTGAAGATGCTCTTGTTGGTGGTCAGGAACGACGCCGGCGACACCATGATCGTGTAGCCGTCCGGCGCCGCACGGGCCACCATGGGTGTGCCGATCTGGCCCGAGGCGCCCGCCTTGTTGTCCACCACGAACGGCTGGCCCAGTTCGGCCGCCATCTTCTGGCCCACCATGCGCGCGATCATGTCGGCGCTGCCGCCAGCGGGGAGCGCGACGATCACTTTCACCGGGTGGTCCGGGTAGGTGCCCTGGGCCAGCGCGGGCGCTGCCGTGGCCACGAGGCCGAGGGCGCAGAAAAATGCCGGGATCGGGCGTGCAACACGCATGAGCGGACTCCTTGGATCGGTTGGAACGAATGGCCGCCGGTGCCATACCGGCGCGTTCCAGGGTCCAAGCAATTCCTGCACCCGTTCGCGGTGTGCTGGCGCGTGCGCCAGCGATTGGCATGTCGGATGCTATTATTTTTATAGCTATATGCCCTAGTACTTATTGCGCTCAGGGCACGTTTCGCTCTGAATGCAAAGAGTCCGGCCAGATGGCGGGGCGCCCCGGCCGGAAGGCACCGAACACAGCGCATGGCATGCCGCTCACCACGGCACCGTCCCAAGCCATCCGTCAGGCGGGCGCGCCCTGCGCCAGCGGCTGCCCCAGGCTGCGCAGCACGTCGCGCACCATCTGCACCCGGTCCTTGGCCTCGGGCAGTTCGCGTTCGATGCGCAGCTTCTCGTTGCCGGCCAGCTTGATGTGCTTGTTCTTCTGGATCAGGTGGATGATGTTCATCGGATCGATCGGCGGCTGCGGCTTGAAGGTGATGTGGATCACGCCGGGCGCCGCATCCACCTTGACCACGCCATAGGGTTGGCTCATGCAGCGCAGGCGGTGCACGTCGATCAGGGTCTGCGCCTGCGGCGGCAGCTTGCCGAAGCGGTCCACGATCTCCTCCAGCAGGCTGTCGATCTGGTCGGTGGTCTTGGCGGTGGCCAGCTTCTTGTAGAACGACAGGCGCAGGTGCACGTCGCCGCAGTAGTCATTGGGCAGCAGCGCGGGCGCGTGCAGGTTGATGTCGGTGGTGACGGACAGCGGCGCCAGCAGGTCGGGCTCCTTGCCCGCCTTGAGCGAGCGCACGGCCTCCGACAGCATCTCGTTGTAGAGCTGGAACCCCACCTCCAGCATGTTGCCGCTCTGGTTCTCGCCCAGCACTTCGCCCGCGCCGCGGATCTCCAGGTCGTGCATGGCCAGGTAGAAGCCGCTGCCCAGCTCCTCCATCTGCTGGATGGCGTCGAGCCGCTGCGCGGCCTGCTTGGTCAGGCCCTCGATGTCCGGCACCATCAGGTAGGCATAGGCCTGGTGGTGGCTTCGGCCCACGCGGCCGCGCAGCTGGTGCAGCTGCGCCAGGCCGAACTTGTCGGCGCGGCTCATGATGATGGTGTTGGCCGTGGGCACGTCGATGCCGGTCTCGATGATGGTCGAGCACAGCAGGATGTTGTAGCGCTGCGCCACGAAGTCGCGCATGACCTTTTCCAGCTCGCGCTCGGGCATCTGGCCGTGGGCCACGGCGATGCGGGCCTCGGGCAATATCTCTTCCAGCTTCTGGCGCCGGTTCTCGATGGTCTCGACCTCGTTGTGCAGGAAGTAGCACTGCCCGCCGCGCTTCAGTTCGCGCAGCACGGCCTCGCGGATCACGCCCGTGCCCTCGTTGCGCACGAAGGTCTTGATGGCCAGGCGCCGCTGGGGCGCCGTGGCGATCACGGACAGGTCGCGCAGGCCCTCCAGCGCCATGCCGAGCGTGCGCGGGATGGGCGTGGCGGTGAGGGTGAGCACGTCCACCTCGGCGCGCAGTGCCTTCATCTGCTCCTTGTGGCGCACGCCGAAGCGGTGCTCCTCGTCGATGATGAGCAGGCCCAGGTTGTGGAATTGGGTGGATTCGGAGAGCAGCTTGTGCGTGCCCACCACGATGTCCACCGTGCCGTCGCCGATGCCCTTGATGGCAGAGGTGATCTCCTTGCCCGAACGGAAGCGCGACACCTCAGCCACCTTCACCGGCCATTTGCCGAAGCGGTCCATCAGCGTCTGGTAGTGCTGCTCGGCCAGCAGCGTGGTGGGTGCGAGGAACGCCACCTGCTTGCCGCCCGTGACGGCCACGAAGGCCGCGCGCAGGGCCACCTCGGTCTTGCCGAAGCCCACGTCGCCGCAGACCAGGCGGTCCATGGGGCGGGGCGAGATCATGTCCTGGATGACGGCGTGGATGGCTGCGTTCTGGTCGGCCGTTTCCTCGAAGCCGAAGTCGTTGGCGAACTGCTCGTAGTCCTGCGGCGAGTAGCGGAAGGCGTGGCCTTCGCGCGCCGCGCGGCGGGCGTAGATGTTGAGCAGCTCGGCCGCGGAGTCGCGCACCTGCTCGGCCGCCTTGCGCTTGGCCTTCTCCCATTGGCCGCTGCCCAGCTTGTGCAGCGGCGCCTCGTCGGCGCTCACGCCCGTGTAGCGGCTGATGAGCTGCAGCTGGCTGACCGGCACGTACAGCACCGCCTTGTCGGCGTATTCGAGGTGCAAAAACTCCTGCAGCGCGGGCGTGCCGTCGGGGTTCTTCTGGCCCACGTCCATGTTGATGAGCCCGTGGTAGCGGCCGATGCCGTGCGCGCTGTGCACCACCGGGTCGCCCACGTTGAGCTCGGACAGGTCCTTGATCAGCGCCTCGACATCGCTCACCTGCTCCTGCTTCTTGCGCCGGCGCGTGGTGGCGCCGGCGGCGAACAGCTCGGTCTCGGTCACGAAGTCGATGCCGTCGCCGAGCCAGCTGAAGCCCGTCGTGACGGCGGCGGTGGCGATGCCCACCTTCTCCTCGCCATGGGCCTGGAACTCGGCCAGCGAGTCGAAGGCCGGCGGGCTCAACTGCGAGGCGCGCAGGAAATCGAGCAGGCTCTCGCGCCGCCCGGCGCTTTCCGCCAGCAGCAGCACGCGGTGCGGGGTGTTGCGGATGTGGGCGTGCAGGCGCGCCAGGGGGTCTTCGGCACCGCGCGCCACCGACAGGTCGCCCAGCTTCTGGAAATGGGCGTTGTCGGCAATGTCCTCCACGCCCGGTCGCAAGGCGAGTTGCGCGTGCGCGTTGGCACGGGTGTAGAACTGCTCGGTGGTGAGGAACAGCGCTTCCGGCGGCAGGGCCGGGCGGTCCGGGTCGCCCTGGATCAGGCGATGGCGGTCCTTCGTGTCCTGCCAGAACCGCTGGAAGGCCGGCTCCAGATCGCCGTGCAGCACCACGGTGGCCTCGGCGCCGAGGTAGTCGAACACGGTCGCCGTCTCGTCGAAGAAGAGCGGCAGGTAGTACTCGATGCCCGCGGTGGCCACGCCGTTGCCCATGTCCTTGTAGATGCGGCTCTTGGTCGGGTCGCCCTCCAGCATCTCGCGCCAGCGGCTGCGGAATTTGGCCCGTGCGTCGTCGTCCATCGGGAATTCGCGGCCCGGCAGCAGGCGCACCTCCGGCACGGGGTACAGGCTGCGCTGGCTGTCCGGATCGAACGTGCGGATGCTGTCGATCTCATCGTCGAACAGGTCCACGCGGTAGGGCACCAGCGAGCCCATCGGAAAGAGGTCGATCAGCCCGCCGCGCACCGCGTACTCGCCCGGGCTCACCACCTGCGACACGTGGGAGTAGCCCGCCAGCGTGAGCTGCGCCTTGAACTTCGCCTCGTCCAGCTTCTGCTTGACCTTGAAGTGGAAGGTGTAGCCCGCGAGAAAGGAGGGCGGCGCCACCCGGTACAGTGCCGTGGTGGCCGGCACCAGCACCACGTCCGCTTCGCCCTGGCTGATGCGCCACAGCGTGGCCAGGCGCTCGCTGATCAGGTCCTGGTGCGGGGAGAACGTGTCGTAGGGCAGCGTCTCCCAGTCCGGAAACAGCGCGCAGCGCAGCTCGGGGGCGAAGAACGCCATCTCGTCGATGAGGCGCCGCGCATCGGTGGCGTCGGCCGTCACGATGGCGGTGGTGCGCCGCGCGGCTTTCTCTCGCTCGCCCAGGCGCGCCAGCAGCAGGGCATCGGCGCTGCCCACCGGGCGTGGCAGGGTGAAACGTTTTCCAGGGATGAGTTTGGGGAGGTCCATGCGGGTGGCGGTGCGTCGGGCCCGGGACACCGGCCCCGGGGGCGCGGTGTGCGCGGCGGTCGGGCGGTGCGGGCGAGTGGCAATTCTAGGCGGCGTGCTCTCGGCGCACGTTGTCAGATGGGGACGCCCGGCCCTCCTACAATGGCCGCCCCATGACCGATCTGCTCCCGCACCTTTCGCCGCCACCGCTCTCCGGCCAGGGGCGTTTCTGGGCCCTGGTGCCCTGTGCCGGCGTGGGCGCCCGTGCGGTGGCGCAGCCTTCGGGGATCGACCGGGGCGCGCCAGGCCAGGTGCCGGTGCTGCCCAAGCAGTACCAGCCGGTGGCCGGGCATCCCATGGTGCTGCACACCCTGGCCGCGTTCGCCGGCGTGGGCCGGCTGCTGGGCACGCTGGTGGCCGTGGCCCCGGGCGATGCGTTTTTCGACGGCCAGCCGCAGCCCACCTTCTTCGTGGCCCCCTGCGGGGGCGCCACCCGCGCGGCGACGGTGCTGGGCGGCCTGCGCGTGCTGCAAGAGCGCGGCGCGCTGCCCGAGGATTGGGTGCTGGTGCACGATGCGGCCCGCTGCCTGGTCACCACGGCGCAGATCGACGCATTGATCGACGCCTGCGCCGACGACGCCGTGGGCGGGCTGCTGGCCCACAAGCTGGCCGACACGCTCAAGACCGCGATCGACGGCCCGGGCGGCGTGCGCGTGTCCTCCACGGTGGACCGCACCGACAAGTGGCTCGCCCAGACGCCCCAGATGTTCCGCCTCGGGCCGCTGCGGCAGGCGCTGGAGCACCTGGGCCCGGCGGCCACCGACGAAGCGAGCGCCATGGAGGTCATGGGCCTGCACCCCCGGCTGGTGCCGGGCGGCGCGCAGAACTTCAAGGTGACCTACCCGGCCGACTTCGCGCTGGCCGAAGCGGTGCTGGCGCAGCGCATGCATGCCGCCACCCTGGACCGCTTCGGCGGCGCCCGGGGCGAAGCCTCGGCCGTGCCGGGCAAGACGATTTTTTAGGCGCGCGCAGCGCCTGCAGGAACGCGAACGATGAACATCCGAATCGGCGAAGGCTGGGACGTGCATGCGCTGGTGCCGGGGCGCCGCCTCGTCATCGGCGGTGTGGACGTGCCGCACACCATGGGCCTGCTCGGCCATTCCGATGCCGACGTGCTGCTGCACGCCATCACCGACGCGCTATTGGGCGCCGCCGCGCTGGGGGACATCGGCAGCCACTTCCCGGACACCGACCCCACGTTCAAAGGCGCGGATTCCGTGGCGCTGCTGGTGGAGGCCGCGCGGCGTGTGCGCGCGCAGGGTTACGAGATCGGCAACATCGACAGCACGGTGATCGCGCAGGCGCCGCGCCTGGCCGCCCACATCCCCGCGATGCGGGCCCGCATCGCGCAGGCGCTGTCGCTGCAGGAGGGTCAGGTCAACGTCAAGGCCAAGACCGCCGAGCGGCTCGGTCCGGTGGGGCAGGGCCTCGCCATGGAGGCCCGGGCCGCGACGCTGCTGTTCGTCAAGCCTTCGCCGGCTTAGGGCGGCGCGGGGGCAGGTTGCGCTTGATCTGCGGGCGCTGCAGGCGCTGCTTGGGGTCCTTGCCGCCGGGCAGGTCGGTCGCCCGCTGCAGCTGGATGTGGGCCACCAGCCCGCCCGATCCCGAATTGGCCAGGGCGAAGATGCCTCCCATGCGCTGCACCGTCTTGTCCACGATGGACAGACCCAGGCCCGCGCCGGCGGCCGCCGTGCGGGCCGAATTGCCGCGGAAGAACGGCTTGGTTAGGTTGGCCAGCTGCTCCGGCGGCACGCCCGGGCCGTGGTCGCGCACCTTGATGAGCACCCACTTCTCGCGCCCCTTGGCCGCGATGTCTACGGTGGCCGTGCCGCTGTCGTGCGTCTTGCCGTAGCGGCGGGCATTCTCGAGCAGGTTGGAGATCACGCGCGCCAGCTCCACCTCGTCGGCCAGCACGTTCAGGTCCTCGGGCACGTTCATCGAGATCTGCAGCTCGCGGTGGTCCTGCACGGCGTACACGCACGACGACACCACGCCATGCAGGTTGACCGGGTTCAGGGTCACGTTGTCGGGGCGGGCGTAGTCGAGGAACTTGTCGATGGTGGCGTCGAGCTGCACGATGTCGGCCACCATGTGTTCGCGGGCCACGTTGTCCGACACGCTCATTTCGGTTTCCAGCCGCAGGCGGGCCAGGGGCGTGCGCAGGTCATGCGAAATGCCCGCCAGCATCACGGCGCGGTCCTGCTCCAGCTTGGCGAGCTTTTGCGCCATGCGGTTGAAGCCGATGTTCACCTCGCGGATTTCGCTGGTCACGGCTTCTTCGTCGAGCTGGCTGGCGGCGAAGTCGCCGTCGCGCACGCGGTTCGCGGCATACGACAGCTGTTTGAGCGGCCGGTTGATCAGGCGCGCGATGGCCGCGGCACCCGCCAGCGACAACGCTGCGGCGGTGATGAGCCAGATCATCCACGTCTTGCCCCCGGCAGCGCTCAAGCGGGACCGGTCCATCAGCAGCCAGTTGGGGTCGCCGTTGATGGTGAAGCCCACCCACAGGCCGCTTTCGCCATTGACGTTGCTCGCCACGATGGTGCCTGGCCCCAGGCGGGTGGTGAGTTCTTCGGTCAGCCGCATGCCCAGGGCCGAGGCGTCCAGCAGGTCGAAGCGGTCGGACGGCTCGCGCGGCAGGATGCGAACGCCTTCCTGGTCGGCCATGGTCTTGATCAGCGAGACGCGCGCGATCGCATCGGCATGCACCAGCGCCGCGCGGCTCAGGTTCACCAGCGAGGCGATCTGCTGCGCCGTCTGCAGCGTGCGCGGCTCGAACTCCAGCGCCCGCAGCGTCTGCAGCCAGGCCAGGATGCTGCCCACCAGCAACAGCGCGAGCAGGAAGAACGTGCGCCAGAAAAGGTTCAGCCCCACCCGTGCACGCTGCGCCCGCAGGTACACGGGGGCCTCCAGGGGGGCGGGGCTGGTGGCGTCGGACGACGCTGCTTCGTAGTTGGCGCTCATGTCGTGAGAATCATCGGGAAATTGCCGGAGGGCAGGGGGCGCCACGGCGAAAACGCGGCCCTCGGCAAAAGGGAGATCAGCTCGTGCCGTCCGGCACGAACACGTAGCCCACGCCCCAGACGGTCTGGATGTAGCGGGGCGCCGCAGCGTCCACCTCGACCAGCTTGCGCAGTCGGGACACCTGCACGTCCAGGCTGCGGTCGAACGGCTCGAACTCGCGGCCGCGCGCCAGCAGGGCCAGCTTTTCCCGCGACAGCGGCTGCCGTGGGTGGCGGACCAGCGCCTTCAACATGGCGAACTCACCGGTGGTGAGCGGCAGCTCTTCGCCGCTGCGCTGCAGTGCGCGCGTGCCCAGATCGAAGGTGAAAGGACCGAAGGTGACGACCTCGTTGTCGCCCGACGGAGCGCCCGGCGCCTCTTGCGGCGGCCTGCGGCGCAGTACCGCGTGGATGCGGGCCAGCAGTTCGCGGGGGTTGAACGGCTTGCCCAGGTAATCGTCGGCGCCCACTTCCAGGCCCACGATGCGGTCCACGTCCTCGCCCTTGGCGGTCAGCATGATGATGGGAGTGCGATCATTGGCGGCGCGAAGGCGGCGGCAGATCGAGAGGCCGTCCTCGCCGGGCATCATCAGGTCCAGCACGATGAGGTCCACGGTTTCGCGCAGCAGAATGCGGTTGAGGGCCTTGCCATCTTCCGCAACCATGACTTCGAAGCCCTCTTGCGTGAGATAGCGCCGCAGCAAATCGCGAATGCGGGCGTCGTCATCCACCACGAGAATCTTGTCGGTACGGTTGGTTGTTGAGGCCATTTGTTTCCCAAGTCCTATTTGTAACAGAGCCGATTCTGACCACCTTGAACCCCGAAGTTCGGCTTTTTGCCAGATACCTGACCAACTGTTACAAGTTTTGCCCCGCCACGCACAGACGCTATCGGGCCTTTACCGCCGATTGATCTCGACCGGTTAACGTAGCGTTTCAAGGGTGTCCGATGCACCCGTCCACTTTCTCTTCACAAGGATTCCTATCATGAAAATTGCTACCAAAATAATAGCTGCAGGTGCTTTTCTGGTGTGCACTGGCGCCGCTTTCTCCCAAAACGCCGTGATGCCGCCACCGCAGAATGTGCTGCAGCTGTCCGCGACCGGCACCGTGGATGTCCAGCAGGACCTGCTGGTGCTCACGCTGGCCACCAGCAAGGAAGGTGCCGATGCAGCCACGGTGCAGACGCAGCTCAAGCAAGCGCTGGACTCCGCGTTGGCGGAGGCCAAGCGCTCTGCCCAGCCGGACCAGATGGACGTGCGCACCGGCGCGTTCGGCATGTACCCGCGCTATGGCAAGGAGGGCAAGATCAACGGCTGGCAGGGCCGGGCCGAGCTGATCCTGCAGGGCCGTGATTTCTCGCGCATCACCACCACCGCCGGCAAGATCCAGTCCATGCCGATCAGCCAGATCGCCTTCGACCTGTCGCGCGAGGCCCGCGAGAAGGTGGAGGGCGAGGCGCAGACCAAGGCCATCGAGCAATTCAAGGCCCGTGCGAATGAACTGGCGCGCGGCTTCGGCTTCAGCGGCTACACGCTGCGGGAGGTGGCGGTGAACAGCAACGAGATGATCCCCGGCCCCCGGCCGCGCATGATGGCCATGGAGGCCAAGATGTCGTCGATGTCCGCCGATGCGCCCGTACCGGTGGAAGCCGGCAAGGCGCAGGTGGTGGTGAACGTCTCCGGCGCCGTGCAACTGCGCTGAAGGGTTGGCGGGCTGAAGCCCGCGCCGGGCCGCCTCCTTCCCTGGATGCCAGGGCAGGGCGCCGGTGATCGGGCGGTTAAGGCTTTTCGTTCTTACTGGGCGGCCCAGCCACCGTCCATGTTCCAGGCGACGCCGCGGACATTGTTGGCCGCCGGCGAGCAGAAGAACACCGCCAGTTCGCCCAGTTCTTCGGGCGTGGTGAACTGCAGCGAGGGTTCCTTTTCGCTCAGCAACTGCTTCTTTGCGTCTTCGTTCGACAGGCCCTGGTCGGCCGCCTTGGCATCGACCTGTTTCTGAACCAGCGGCGTGAGCACCCAGCCGGGACAGATCGCATTGCAGGTCACGCCGGTGGTGGCGGTTTCCAATGCGGTGACCTTCGTCAGGCCCACGATGCCGTGCTTGGCTGCCACATAGGCCGCCTTCTGGGCCGAAGCCACCAGCCCGTGCACCGAGGCGATGTTGATGATGCGGCCCCAGTTGGCCGCTTTCATTGGAGGCAGGGCCAGGCGCGAGGTGTGGAAGGCGCTGGTCAGGTTGATCGCCAGGATGGCATCCCACTTCTCGACGGGAAAGTCCTCCACGTTTGCCACGTGCTGGATGCCTGCGTTGTTGACCAGGATATCCACGCGCCCGAACTGGCTGGCGCTGTACTTCATCATGTCCTCGATGTCCGCTGCGCGGCCCATGTCGGCCCCGTGGTAGGCCACCTGCGCGCCATGGCTTTCGCCGGCAGCCAGCACTTCGGCACGGGGGCCGTCCACATCGCCGAAACCATTGAGGACGACGTTGGCGCCCTGGCGCGCGAGCGCCTTGGCGATGCCCAGTCCGATGCCGCTCGTGGAGCCGGTGACGAGGGCGGTTTTGCCTTGAAGCATGTGAGTCTCTCCGAATGAATTAGGATGAACGCAACCATTATCGAGCGCCCCCGCGACGAATTCGTTCCCATGACCGAGCCTACGCTGAATTACGTGAATTGCCCTGGAATCGCTGCCAAGGAGGGCTCGGCGGACGGTGCAGCCGCCAGCCATCGCATGGCGTATTGGGAATGGAACGCGACGGGCCAGCCGGACCATCCGCACGTAGTGGTCTGCGTGCATGGCCTGTCGCGCCAGGGGCGTGATTTCGATGTGCTCGCCCGCCGTCTGTCCCGCCACGCACGTGTGCTGTGCCCCGATGTGGCCGGCCGCGGCCGCAGCGACTGGCTCGCCGACCCCATGGCCTATCAGGTGCCGGTCTATGCCGCCGACATGCTAGCACTGCTGGCCGACGTGCATGGCCGCGCTCCCATCCAGCATCTGGACTGGGTGGGCACCAGCATGGGTGGCCTGATCGGCATGGCGCTGCTCGGCCAGCCAGGGTTGCCGCTTCCCGTGCCGGTGCGCCGGCTGGTCCTGAATGATGTAGGGCCGGTGATCGAATGGAGTGCGCTCCAGCGCATCGGCCAGTACCTCGGGCGGCCCGCCCACTTCGAAACGGAGCAGCAGGCAGCCGATGCCCTGTGGACGATCTCCTCCAGCTTCGGTCCCCATACGCCGGCGCAGTGGCTGGCGTTGTCGCGCGCCATGCTCCGGCCTGCGCCCGAGGGCGGGTTCGTGCTGCACTACGACCCGGCCATTGCCCAGCCGTTTCGCGCGATGACGCAGGAGGCCGCCGTTGCGGGCGAGGCGCAGCTGTGGCAGCTGTACGACCGGATCGCCGCACGCACGCTGCTGCTGCGCGGCGCGCAATCGGATCTGCTCTCGCGCTCGACGGCGCAAGCCATGTCGCAACGCGGGCCCCGGGCCCAGGTGGTGGAGTGGAACGGGGTGGGGCACGCCCCGACGCTGGTGGCGGACGAACAGGTGGATGCGGTCGAGGCGTTCCTCTTCGATTCCAGCGAAAGAAGAGGTGGGCTGTGAAGAGCCTGGCCACCGCACCTCCCGCCACGCTGGGTCAGGGAGGCGCGGGGAGCGCGTCGCCCCGGTCCGATGCCGTGCCGCAGCTCATCGCTGCCACGGCGCTGTCGCTGCCCGAGCAGGCGGGCGCGTTGGCGCGTGCCCGGGCCTTTGCGGAGCCTCTGCTGTCCAGCGAGACGCTGGAGACCGGTGAGAACACCTTCGCGCACGCCGAAGCCGTCGCCTCCATCCTCAAGAACATCGGTGGGTCGGAAGCCATGCAGGCGGCCAGCTATCTGGTGCATGCCTGCTCGCACCTGAACAAGCCCGAGGAGGTCATCGCCAAGGCCTTCGGGCAGAACTTCGCCGCGCTGGCCGTGGAGACCACCAAGCTCATGCGCGTGCAGCAGCAGGCACGCGAAGCCCAGATCGCCGGACACCCGGTGGACGACCCCGCCACGCAGACCGAGAACGTGCGCAAGATGCTGCTCGCGTTCTCCCGGGACCTGCGCGTGGTGATGCTGCGGCTGGCCTCGCGCCTGCAAACCCTGCGCTTCTATGCCGCCACCAAACGCGCCGTGTCGCCCGGCATCGCGCGAGAGGCCCTGCAGGTGTTCGCGCCGCTGGCCAACCGGCTCGGCATCTGGCAGATGAAATGGGAGCTGGAAGACCTGTCCTTCCGGTTCCTGGAGCCGGAGACCTACAAGCAGGTGGCCCGGCTGCTGGACGAAAAGCGGGCCGAGCGCGAGGTGTACATGGAGCAGCTTCGCGGCCGGCTGGAGTCCGAACTCCGGGCCCGCAGCATCAGCGCCAGCGTGCAGGGCCGGCCCAAGCACATCTACAGCATCGTCAAGAAGATGCGCGGCAAGTCGCTCGACTTCGAGCATGTGTTCGACATCCGGGCGCTGCGGGTGGTGGTGCCTTCGGTGAAGGATTGCTACGCTGCGCTGTCCTGGGTGCACGAGCATTTCAAGCCCATCGACGCCGAGTTCGACGACTACATCGCCAAGCCCAAGCCCAACGGCTACCAGTCGCTGCACACCGTCGTGCGCGACGAGACGGGCAAGGCCATCGAAATCCAGATCCGCACCCAGGCCATGAACGACCACGCCGAGCATGGCGTAGCCGCGCACTGGGCCTACAAGGAGGCGGGCACCAAAGGCTATGCGGGTGTTTCGGCCTCCGGCGAATACGACGCCAAGATCGCGGTGCTGCGCCAGTTGCTGGCCTGGGAGCGGGACATGGCGGGCACCGTGCAGCACGGGGGGCTGTTCGAGGACCGCATCTACGTGCTCACGCCGGATGCGGCCGTGGTGGAGCTGCCGCAGGGAGCCACCCCGGTCGATTTCGCCTATGCAGTGCACACCAGTGTCGGCCACCGTTGCCGAGGCGCACGCGTCGACGGTGCCATGGTGCCGCTCAACACGCCGCTGCAGAACGGGCAGACCGTGGAGATCACCACCGTCAAGGAAGGCCGCCCGTCACGCGATTGGCTCAATGCCGAACTGGGCTACCTCACCAGCCACCGCGCCCGCGCCAAGGTGAGAGCGTGGTTCAACGCCCAGGCCACCCATGAGACCACGGCGCGGGGCCGCGAGGCGGTGGAAAAGCTGCTGCAGCGAGAGGGCAAGACCGCCATCAAGCTCGACGATCTTGCCGTGCAGCTGGGCTTCAAGACGGCGGACGCCTTGTTCGAAGTGGTGGGCAAGGACGAGTTCTCGCTGCGCACCATCGAGACGCTGCTGCGCCCGCCCGAGCCCGTGCTGCAGCCGGACGATTACCTGCTTCTCAAGAAGACGCGCACCTCCGAGGCCGCGCCCAAGGGCGGGGTGCTGGTGGTGGGCATCGATTCGCTGATGACGCAACTGGCCAAGTGCTGCAAGCCTGCGCCGCCCGACAACATCCGGGGCTTCGTCACGCGTGGCAAAGGGGTGAGCGTGCACCGCGCCGACTGCAGCAATTTTCGCGAGATGGCGGCGCGCAGTGCCGAACGCGTCATCGAAGTGGAGTGGGGGCAATCCAAGGCGTCCGCCGGTGCCGGCCCGTCGGTCTATCCCGTGGACGTGTCGGTCGAGGCTGCAGACCGGCAAGGCCTGCTGCGCGACATTTCCGAGGTCTTTGCCAGGGAGAAGACCAACGTGATCGGCGTTCAGACGCAGTCCGTGAAAGGCACGGCCTGGATGACGTTCACGGTGGAGGTGGCCGACTCCGGACGGCTCAACAAAGTGCTCGGCATTGTGGCCACGGTGCAAGGCGTGCGTTCTGCACGGCGCCGTTGAAAGAAAGCGCGCGAAGTTGCCTGGAACGCGTATTTTTTACTGCTACAATCTCACTTCTCGAATACACACAGGCGCGTAGCTCAGCTGGTTAGAGCACCACCTTGACATGGTGGGGGTCGTTGGTTCGAGTCCAATCGCGCCTACCAATTAACCATTGGTAAAAGCCTTCCAAATCATCGATTTGGAAGGCTTTTTTTATTTCCGAAAAGGTTTGGGCTTTCGGCCACCCAATGGCTGCAATAGCGGCTCCTCATGGAATGGGCCCTATGTCCCTGAGGCGTCCGCAAAAGTCGTCTGCCGCAGCCTGATATCGCTGTGATGCGCCTCTGCTGGGCCACCAGAGACGTGGCGTGGACCACCATGAAAAATGCCAGTCAGCATGGCTGACTGGCATTCGATGTTGCCCGTTGCATTCTGTAGAAAGGGGCCCTGCATCGCAGGCCCTCTCCAGAAGCGCGGCTTCGGCTCAGCGCTTGTCCAGCGGCTGCACGTCGCGGCGCTCTGCGCCCACGAACAGTTGGCGGGGGCGGCCGATCTTGTACTCGGGGTCGCCGATCATCTCGTTCAGCTGGGCAATCCAGCCCACGGTGCGGGCCAGCGCGAAGATGCCGGTGAACAGGTTCACCGGGATGCCGATCGCGCGTTGCACGATGCCGGAGTAGAAGTCCACGTTCGGGTAGAGCTTGCGCTGCACGAAGTAGTCGTCTTCCAGCGCGATCTTTTCCAGCTCCTTGGCCAGGGCGAACAGCGGATCCTTTTCGAGGCCCAGTTCGGCCAGCACTTCGTTGCAGGTTTCCTGCATGAGCTTGGCGCGCGGGTCGTAGTTCTTGTACACGCGGTGACCGAAGCCCATCAGCTTCACACCGGAGTTCTTGTCCTTGACCTGCTTGATGAACTCGCCGATCTTCTCCACGCCGCCCTGCGCCTGGATGTCGTGCAGCATGTTCAATGCGGCTTCGTTGGCGCCACCGTGGGCGGGGCCCCAGAGGCAGGCCACGCCCGCGGCGATGGCGGCGAATGGGTTGGTGCCCGAGGAGCCGCACAGGCGCACCGTGGAGGTGGAGGCGTTCTGCTCGTGGTCGGCGTGCAAGATGAAGATGCGGTCGAGCGCGCGTTCGAGCACCGGATTGACCTTGTACTCTTCGCACGGCGTGCCGAACATCATGCGCAGGAAGTTGCCGGCATAGCTCAGGTCGTTCTGCGGGTACATGTAGGGCTGGCCCACGCCGTACTTGTAGGCCATCGACACCAGCGTCGGCATCTTGGCGATCAGGCGGATGGCCGAGATCTCGCGGTGCTGCGGGTTGTTGATGTCCGTGCTGTCATGGTAGAAGGCCGAGAGCGCACCCACCAGGCCCGTCAGCACGGCCATCGGATGGGCGTCACGGCGAAAGCCACGCAGGAAGAACTGCATCTGCTCGTTGACCATCGTGTGCTTGGTCACGCTGTCGCTGAACTCGGTCTTCTGCGCGGGGTTGGGCAGTTCGCCCTTGAGCAGCAGGTAGCAGGTTTCCAGGAAGTCGCACTGCGTGGCCAGTTGCTCGATGGGGTAGCCGCGGTACAGCAGCTCGCCCTTGTCGCCGTCGATGTACGTGATCGAGGACTGGCATGCCGCTGTGGAAAGGAAACCGGGGTCATAGGTGAACATGCCCGTCTGCGCGTACAGCTTGCGGATGTCGACCACGTCGGGGCCGATGCTGCCTTGGTACACGGGAAGTTCCACGCTGGGGCTGCCGTTGCTGAACGATAGCGTTGCCTTGTTGTCTGCCAGTTTCATTTCCAGTTTCCTTCTGTTGTTAGCCCGCAAGCGGTGGAGGGGGTGCTGACGCTCTGCGGCGCAGCTGTTCAAGCACTTCCTTGACGTCCCTGGTATCGATCTCGCCCGTGGGTTCCTTGCGCCGCAGCAGCAGGTCCAGCAGGTCGTTGTCGGAAAGGTCCATCAAGGTCGTGAGACCTTGTGCCTGGCGCTGGGTCAGGCGCGAGCCGTAGGTGGCGAAGAACTGCTCGATGAACAGATCGTTCTCCACCAGGCCGCGGCGGCTGCGCCACTTCAGCTTGGCGGCCTCGCGTTCGTCGAGCAATTCGTCGTCGGCCATGGGGGTCAGATGGCGCGACGCACCATCAGTTCCTTGATCTTGCCGATGGCCTTGGTGGGGTTGAGGCCCTTGGGGCACACGTCCACGCAGTTCATGATGGTGTGGCAGCGGAACAGGCGATAGGGGTCTTCGAGGTTGTCCAAGCGGGCGCCCGTGGCCTCGTCGCGGCTGTCCGCAATGAAGCGGTATGCCTGCAGCAGACCGGCGGGGCCCACGAACTTGTCGGGGTTCCACCAGAAGCTGGGGCAGCTCGTCGAGCAGCTCGCGCACAAAATGCACTCGTACAGGCCGTTGAGCTCATCGCGCTCTTCCGGGCTCTGCAGGCGTTCCTTCTCGGGCGTGATGCCTTCGGTGATTAGATACGGCTTGATCGAGTTGTACTGCTTGAAGAACTGCGTCATGTCCACGATCAGGTCGCGGATCACGGGCAGGCCGGGCAGGGGCTTGAGCACGATGGTGCCCTTGAGCGTGTTCATGTTGGTGAGGCACGCCAGGCCGTTCTTGCCGTTGATGTTCATCGCGTCGGAGCCGCAGACGCCTTCGCGGCATGAACGGCGGAACGAGATGGACGGGTCCTGCGCCTTGAGCTTCACCAGGGCGTCCAGCAGCATGCGCTCGTGGCCGTCGAGTTCGATCTCCACGGTCTGCATGTAGGGCTTGGCGTCCTTGTCCGGATCGTAGCGGTAGATTTGAAAGGTGCGCTTCATGGTGTTCTTTCTCGTGGGCTTGTAGGGTCAGAACGTACGGACCTTGGGAGGCACGCTGTCGACCGTCAAAGGCTTCAGGTTCACGGGCTTGTAGGTCAGGTTGTTGCCTGCGCTGTGCCACAAGGTGTGCTTCATCCACTCTTTGTCGTTGCGGCCCAGCGGGAATTCCGCGTGGTCGGCCGGATGCTCGTAGTCATACACGGTGTGGGCGCCGCGGCATTCCTTGCGGGCGGCGGCGGAGGTCATCGTGGCCTGGGCCACTTCGATGAGGTTGTCCACTTCCAGCGCTTCCATGCGCGCGGTGTTCCAGACCTTGGACTTGTCCTTGAGCGTGACGGAACCCACGCGCTCGCGGATGGCGTTGATCTTGACCACGCCTTCATCCATGCCCTCTTGCGTGCGGAACACGCCGGCGTGCTGCTGCATCGACGCGCGGATGTCGTTGGCGACGTCCTGGGCGTAGGTGCCTTCGTTCGAATCCTGCAGTTGGTTCAGGCGTGCCAGGGTGCGGTCGGCGGCGTCGGCCGGCAGGGGCTTGTGCTCGCCGCTGCCCTTGATCATGTCCACGATGTGGCGGCCTGCGGACTTGCCGAAGACCAGCAGGTCGAGCAGCGAGTTCGTGCCCAGGCGGTTGGCACCGTGCACCGAAACGCACGAGCATTCGCCCACGGCGTACAGGCCGTTGACGACCTGGTTGTGCACATCGCCGTTCTGGATCACGACCTGGCCGTTGATGTTGGTCGGAATGCCGCCCATCTGGTAGTGGATGGTGGGCACCACGGGGATCGGTTCCTTCGTGATGTCGACGTTGGCGAAGTTGACGCCGATCTCATAAACCGAAGGCAGACGCTTGTGGATCGTCTCGGCACCGAGGTGGTCGAGCTTGAGCAGCACATAGTCCTTGTTGGGACCGCAGCCGCGGCCTTCCTTGATTTCCTGGTCCATGGAACGCGAGACGAAGTCGCGCGGCGCCAGGTCCTTCAGCGTGGGCGCGTAGCGCTCCATGAAGCGTTCACCGTTGCTGTTGAGCAAGATGGCGCCTTCGCCGCGGCAGCCTTCGGTCAGCAGCACGCCGGCACCGGCCACGCCGGTGGGGTGGAACTGCCAGAACTCCATGTCCTGCAGCGGGATGCCGGCGCGTGCCGCCATGCCCAGGCCGTCGCCGGTGTTGATGAACGCGTTGGTCGATGCCGCGAAGATGCGGCCCGCGCCGCCGGTGGCCAGCAGCACGGCCTTGGCCTGCAGGGCATACAGCTCGCCGGTTTCGAGTTCCAGGGCGGTCACGCCGACCACGTCGCCAGAGGCGTCGCGGATCAGGTCGAGCGCCATCCACTCCACGAAGAAGTTGGTCTTGGCCTTGACGTTCTGCTGGTACAGCGTGTGCAGCATGGCGTGGCCGGTGCGGTCGGCCGCGGCGCAGGCGCGCTGCACCGGCTTTTCACCGTAATTGGCCGTGTGGCCACCGAAAGGGCGCTGGTAGATGGTGCCGTCGGGGTTGCGGTCGAACGGCATGCCGAAGTGTTCGAGCTCGTACACGACCTTGGGGGCTTCACGGCACATGAACTCGATGGCGTCCTGATCGCCCAGCCAGTCGGAGCCCTTGATGGTGTCGTAGAAGTGGTAGTGCCAGTTGTCCTCGCTCATGTTGCCGAGCGACGCGCTCACGCCGCCCTGCGCCGCCACGGTGTGCGAGCGGGTGGGGAACACTTTGGACAGCGAGGCCACGTTCAGGCCAGCGCGGGAGAGTTCGAGGGCGGCGCGCATGCCGGAGCCGCCGGCGCCGACGATGACGACATCGAACTTGCGCGTGGTGATGTTCGCTTTGGTGTAGCTCATTGTTATTTGCCTTCAGTCGCGGGGGATTGGATCAGAGACGCCAGAGGATCTGGATACCCCAGCCGGCGCAGCCGACGAGCCAGAAGATCGCCATGGCTTGCAGGGCGAGGCGCAAGCCCACGGGCTTCACGTAGTCCATCAGCACATCGCGCGTGCCCACCCAGACGTGCCAGGCGAGGGCCACGATGACGGAGAAGGTCAGCACCTTCATCCATTGCGCCGAGAAGATCGAAGCCCAGCGGTCGTAGCCGATGGGACCCTTGGTCAGCAGCACCTGGGCGAGCAGCACCACGGTGAAGAGCGCCATCAGGGCGGCGGTCACGCGCTGGCTCAGCCAGTCGCGCACTCCGTAGTGGGCACCGACGACGATGCGCTTGGAGCCGTAGTTCACGGACATAGGAGATCCTTTTTTTGTGGGGTTCGTGGGATGGCCGGCGCGGCTCAGTACAGGCCGAACAGCTTGGCGCCGAGCACGACGGTGAGGGCGATGCTGATGACGAGGGTGGCGGTGGCGGATTTGCTGCTGAAGTCCTTGTTCACCGCGTCATGGCTCACGTCCATCCACAGGTGGCGCAGGCCGGCGGTGAAGTGGTGCAGGTACGACCAGATGAGGGCCAGCACGACGAGCTTGAGGAACCAGCCCGGCACGAAGCCCAGGCCCACCGTGAAAGCGGCCTTGAATTTGCCGAAGGAGATTTCGGAGGACACCGAGGTGTCGAACATCCACAGGATGAAGGGGAGCAGCACCAGCATGATCACACCGCTGACGCGGTGCAGGATCGACACCCATCCTGCGGCAGGAAGGCGGTAGGTGGGCAGGTCCGTGAGGGCATTGATGTTGCGGAATTCAGGCCGCTTTTTGGCGATCTCGGTCATGGCGGTGCTTTCGTGGATGTAACTGCTTTGTAATTTCGCGCGAACGAAACAACCCAAAATTCTATTGCAATGCAACAACCGCAGTGTTTCGGTACGGCGTAATTTCACCGCGCGGTATCGGCATGGTCGGGCAGCCTCAGCTCAGTTCGTTGTGGTAGTGGTGCGTATCGGTGCGATACAGGCCCTTGCGTAACTCCATCGGAACTTCGTTGTAGGTGTAGGCGATGCGCTCCACGCTGAGCAGCGGCGTACCGGGTGCCACCTGCAGCAGCCGCGCCTGCTCTCCGTCGGGCTGCACTGCCCGCAGCTTCTCGTCGGCGCGCACCATTCTCACGCCGAAATCGATTTCGAACATGGCGTAGGTGGGGCCCTGGTAGCTGGACATCTGCTCGGCGGTCAGTCCTTTGAAGGCCTGCCCGGGCAGCCAGATATCCTCCAGGATGGTAGGAACGTCGCCGAACGACAGGATGCGCCGGGCATGCACCACGGCGTCGCCGCTGCGCAGCGCCAGGGCGCGCGCGATCTCGGCGCTGGCACGGATGCGGCGGCATTCGATGATGTGGCGCTGGGCCGGCCCCTCGACCCCGGCGTCGCCAGAGTCGGGCATGAGCTTGAGGAACCGGTATTGCACATGCCGCTCGGCATGCGTGGCGACGAACGTGCCCTTGCCCTGGCGGCGAACGACGAGGTTCTCCGCCGCCAGTTCGTCGATGGCCTTGCGCACCGTGCCTTGGCTCACGCGGAAGCGGGCAGCCAGTTCCATCTCGCTCGGGATCGATTCGCCCGGCTTCCATTCGCCATGCTGCAGGCTGTGCAGGATGAGTCCCTTGATCTGCTGGTACAGCGGGCTGAAGGCCGGCGTGGGTGCGCCCGCGCTTCCTGCGGGGAGCGCAGGGCTGTCGGAGGCGGCAACCGGAAGGGTGGACATGGCGGCGGATCGAGGGACGGCTGGCGCGCAAGGCAAAAGTGGGGTGTTTTCGCGCGTCGGCGAGGCCGGATCATATCTTATATAAGACATAAGACAAATTGACCGGCTCCGGATTTCAGCGGTACACTCGGGAGCTGTTCTGCAGGGCACGGGCTGCTTGGTTTGACTGGCGCTGGTGCATCAACTGCACCGACACCCGTTTTTCCACTTTCTGGAGTTTTTCATGAGCAAGAAGCCCGTCCGCGTTGCTGTTACCGGCGCCGCCGGTCAAATCGGTTACGCCCTGCTGTTCCGCATTGCCTCCGGCGAAATGCTGGGCAAGGACCAGCCCGTCATCCTGCAATTGCTCGAAGTGCCCGTCGAAGGCCCGCAAAAGGCGCTCAAGGGCGTGATGATGGAACTCGACGACTGCGCCTTCCCGCTGCTGGTCGGCATGGAAGCCCACAGCGACCCTATGACGGCATTCAAGGACGCGGACTACGCCCTGCTGGTGGGCTCGCGTCCCCGCGGCCCAGGCATGGAACGTGCCGAACTGCTGGCCGTCAACGGCGCCATCTTCACGGCCCAGGGCAAGGCGCTGAACGCCGTGGCCAGCCGCAACGTGAAGGTGCTGGTCGTGGGCAACCCCGCCAACACCAACGCCTACATCGCCATGAAGAGCGCGCCGGACCTGCCGCGCAAGAACTTCACCGCCATGCTGCGCCTGGACCACAACCGTGCTGCCAGCCAGATCGCCGCCAAGACCGGCAAGCCCGTGGCCGCCATCGAAAAGCTGGCCGTGTGGGGCAACCACTCGCCCACGATGTATGCCGACTACCGCTTCGCCACCATCAATGGCGAAAGCGTCGCCAAGACGATCAACGACCAGGAATGGAACGCCAACACGTTCCTGCCCACGGTGGGCAAGCGCGGCGCCGCCATCATCGAGGCACGCGGTTCCTCCTCGGCCGCTTCGGCAGCCAACGCCGCCATTGACCACATGCGCGACTGGGCCCTGGGCACCAACGGCAAGTGGGTCACCATGGGCGTTCCTTCGGATGGCCAATACGGCATTCCCAAGGATGTGATGTTCGGTTTCCCTGTCACCTGCGAAAACGGCGAGTACAAAGTCGTCGAAGGCCTGGAAATCGACGCTTTCAGCCAGGAACGCATCGACAAGACGCTGGCCGAGCTGCAAGGCGAGCAAGACGGCGTGAAGCACCTGCTGTAATTTTTTCGGGTTCCGTTTTTCATGCTCGACTGGAATCCCGCGCTCTACCGCCGCTACGAGGACGAGCGCACGCGCCCGGCCCAGGAGTTGCTCGCGCGGGTGCCCCATACCGCGCCGGTCCACGTGGTGGACCTGGGCTGCGGGCCGGGCAATTCCACCGAACTGCTGGTCCGGCGCTTCCCGCAGGCGCAGGTGACCGGCATCGACAATTCCGAAGCCATGCTGGCCAGCGCGCGCGAGCGCCTGCCCGGCGTCTCCTTCGTGCTGGGCGACATCGCCCGCTGGGTGCCCGACACGGCGCCCGACCTCATTTACGCCAATGCCTCCCTGCAATGGGTGGGGGGGCATGGCGACCTCTTTCCGCGCCTGTTCGACAGCCTCGCCCCCGGCGGCGTGCTGGCGATCCAGATGCCCGACAACCGCCAGGAGCCCACGCACCGCCTGATGCGCGAAGTGGCGGCCGAGGCCCCGTGGCGCGAGCCCATCGGCGATGCCGACGCGCTGCGCACCGAGCTTCTGGGCATCGGCGGCTACTACGATCTGCTGGCCCCGCGCGCCGAGCGCATCGACGTGTGGCACACCGTCTACCAGCATGTGATGGCGTCGCCCGCGGCCATCGTCGAATGGGTGCGCGCCACGGGCCTCAAGCCCTTCATCGACCCGCTGGGCGATGCGTTGCGCGAGGGCTTTCTGGCCGAGTACGAGCGCCGCATCGCCGCGGCCTATGCCGTGCGCAGCGATGGCCGCCGTTTGCTGGCGTTCCCGCGCATGTTCATCGTGGCGCAGCGCCCGTCATGAGCGCGACCGGTGCCCACCCCGCGGCGGTGCTCATGGGCGCGCAGGCCAGTGCCATGCGCTTGCCGGTCTGCGACCATTACAGCGGCGTGGAAGCGCGCATGCGCAAGAGCCTGGAGCTGCAAGCCGCCATGGCGGCCGAGCTGGGCCGCTGCGTGTTCGATGTGACCCTCGATTGCGAAGACGGTGCCCCCGTGGGCCGCGAGCGCGAGCATGCCGCCCTCGTGGCGCATTTGGCTCGCACCGCATCCCCCGGTGCCCGGGTGGCCGCGCGCGTGCATGCCGTGGACCACCCCGCCTTCGCCGACGACATGGCCACCATCGCCGGCGAAGCCGCCACGCGGCTGTGTCACATCATGGTGCCCAAGGTCGAGTCGGTGGACGACGTGCTGCACGCCGAAAAGGCCCTGCTCGCCGCATCGGCCGGGCAGGTGCCGTTGCACGTGCTGCTGGAGTCGCCCGCGGCCGTGCAGCAGGCCTTCGAGATCGCCGCCCATCCGCGCGTGCAGTCGATCAGTTTCGGCTTGATGGATTTCGTCTCGGCGCACGCCGGTGCGATTCCCGCGAGTGCCATGGGATCGCTGGGCCAGTTCGAGCACCCGCTGGTGGTGCGCGCCAAGCTCGAGATCGCCGCGGCATGCCACGCCCACGGCAAAGTGCCGTCCCACTGCGTGGTGACCGAGTTCAACGACGCCGATGCCCTGCGCACGGCGGCCGGGCGCGCCGCGCGCCAGCTGGGCTACACGCGCATGTGGAGCATTCACCCGGCGCAGATCCGCCCCATCCTCGAAGCCTTCGCGCCCGCGCAGGACGAGATCGCGCAGGCAGCCCAGCTTCTTTCCACCGCCGCGCACGCCGACTGGGCCCCCGTCAGCGTCGATGGCGTATTGCACGACCGCGCCAGCTACCGCTATTTCTGGCAGGTGCTGGAGCGTGCGCACCAGACCGGCCGCGCGCTGCCCGCCGCGGCGCAGGCCTGGTTTGCCCAGCCGGCCGCAGGCCCAGAGGCCTGAGCCGTCCCACCATCAAGTTCCCCACACCTCCTTTTTCGTCGGAGTTCCCATGAAAACCTTCATCGCTTCTGCCCTGATGCTGCTGGCCCCTGCGCTGGTGATGGCGCAAGACGCCGCTCCCGCCAAGCCCGCACCGGCCAAGAGCACGGCCAAGGCCGCACCTGCCAAGGCTGCCGCCAAGGAGAAGTCCGCCGAGGCCAAGCCCGCGGCCAAACCGGCCGCCAAGAGCGCGGCAGCCAAGCCGGTCGCGACCAAGAAGGCCACGAGCAGCCGCACGCAGCTCAAGAGCGCCACCAACCAGGTGGCCACCGGCATCATCGCGGCCGAGGCCGCCCTGACGCCGCAGGAACTGGCCATTGCCGAACGCGTGCACACCGGCCACATTCCCTGCGAACTGGGCGCTTCCGTGCATGTGGAAGCCGATGCCAAGTCGCCGGGCCACTTCCGCATCGACGGCAAGGGCTTCAACTACTACATGTCGCCCATCGCGACCAGCACGGGCGCGGTGCGCCTGGAGGACCAAAAGGCCGGCGCCGTGTGGATCCAGATCGCCAACAAGTCCATGCTCATGAACCAGAAGCTCGGCCAGCGCCTGGCCGACGAGTGCATGAGCCCGCAGCAGGTCGCCGTGACCGAATCCATCAAGAAGAACCCGCAGCCCAGCCTGCTGGAAGCCCTGCCTGCCTCCGCCAACGCACCTGCCACCGTGGCGGCACCGGCGGCTGCATCCGCACCGGCCCAGTGATTCTTCTTGCCCGGGCGCACCCGCTGCGCCCGGACCGCAGGGCCTGCCATGGCCAGCCCCCCACACCAAAAACCCACCGGAGAAAAATATGTTGAAAGCCTACCGTGACCATGTGGCCGAGCGCGCCGCATTGGGCATTCCGCCCCTGCCTCTCACGGCCAAGCAGACCGCCTCGCTGATCGAGCTGCTGAAGGCGCCGCCCGCCGGCGAAGAAGCCACCCTGGTGGACCTGATCACCTACCGCGTGCCGGCCGGTGTGGACGATGCCGCCAAGGTCAAGGCCAGCTACCTGGCGGCCGTGGCCCACGGCACGGAAAAGTGCGCACTCATCGGCCGCGAGAAGGCCACCGAGCTGCTGGGCACCATGCTGGGCGGCTACAACCTCACGCCACTGATCGACCTGCTGGACGATGCGGCCGTGGCGTCCGTCGCGGCCGAAGGCCTCAAGAAGACGTTGCTGATGTTCGACCAGTTCCATGACGTCAAGGAAAAGGCTGACAAGGGCAACGAATTCGCCAAGGCCGTCCTGCAAAGCTGGGCCGACGCCGAGTGGTTCACCAGCCGTCCCGAAGTGCCACAAAGCATCAAGCTCACGGTGCTCAAGGTCACCGGCGAAACCAACACCGACGATCTGTCGCCCGCCCCCGATGCCTGGAGCCGTCCCGACATTCCGCTGCATGCGCTGGCCATGCTCAAGAACAAGCGCGACGGCATCACACCCGAGGAAGACGGCAAGCGCGGCCCGGTGAAGTTCATCGAAGACCTGCGCGCCAAGGGCAACCTCGTGGCCTACGTGGGCGACGTGGTGGGCACGGGTTCCAGCCGCAAGTCGGCCACCAACAGCGTGCTGTGGTTCACCGGCGAAGACATCCCCTACGTGCCGAACAAGCGCTTCGGCGGCGTGTGCCTGGGCTCCAAGATCGCCCCGATCTTCTACAACACCATGGAAGACGCGGGCGCGCTGCCCATCGAACTGGACGTGAGCCAGATGAACATTGGCGACGAGATCGAACTGCTGCCCTACGCCGGCAAGGCGCTCAAGAACGGCCAGGTCATCGCCGAGTTCGAGGTCAAGAGCGAAGTGCTGTTCGACGAAGTGCGCGCCGGTGGCCGCATTCCGCTGATCGTGGGCCGTGGCCTCACCGCCAAGGCGCGCGAGGCCCTGGGCCTGGCGCCCTCGACGCTGTTCCGCCTGCCGCAGAACCCCGCCGCCACCGGCAAGGGCTTCACGCTGGCGCAAAAGATGGTCGGCCGCGCCTGCGGCCTGCCCGAGGGCGAAGGCGTGGTGCCCGGCACCTACTGCGAACCGCGCATGACCTCAGTCGGCTCGCAGGACACCACCGGCCCGATGACGCGCGACGAACTGAAGGACCTGGCCTGCCTGGGCTTCAGCGCCGATCTGGTGATGCAGTCCTTCTGCCACACCGCGGCGTACCCCAAGCCCGTGGACGTGAAGATGCACCACGAACTGCCCGACTTCATCAGCACGCGCGGCGGCATCTCGCTCAAGCCCGGTGACGGCATCATCCACAGCTGGCTCAACCGCATGCTGCTGCCCGACACCGTGGGCACGGGCGGCGATTCGCACACGCGCTTCCCGATCGGCATCAGCTTCCCCGCCGGCTCGGGCCTGGTGGCGTTCGCCGCCGCCACGGGCGTGATGCCGCTCGACATGCCGGAATCGGTGCTGGTGCGCTTCAAGGGCGCGATGCAGCCCGGCGTGACCTTGCGCGATCTGGTGCACGCCATTCCGCTGTACGCCATCAAGGCCGGCCTGCTGACCGTCGAGAAGAAGGGCAAGAAGAACATCTTCTCGGGCCGCATCCTCGAAATCGAAGGCCTGCCGGACATGAAGGTGGAGCAGGCGTTCGAGCTGTCCGACGCCTCGGCCGAGCGCTCGGCCGCCGGCTGCACGGTGCGCCTGAACAAGGAGCCGATCATCGAGTACATCAACTCGAACATCGTGCTGCTCAAGAACATGATCGCCCAGGGCTATGCCGATGCGCGCACCATCACGCGCCGCATCAAGGCCATGGAAGCGTGGCTGGCCAATCCGCAGCTGCTGCAGCCCGACGAGGACGCCGAGTACGCCGCCGTGATCGAGATCGACCTGGCCGAGATCACCGAGCCCATCGTCTGCTGCCCCAACGACCCGGACGACGCCAAGACGCTGTCCGACGTGGCCGGCGCGACGATCGACGAGGTGTTCATCGGCTCGTGCATGACCAACATCGGCCACTTCCGCGCGGCTTCCAAGCTGCTGGAAGGCAAGAAGGACATCCCGGTCAAGCTGTGGATGGCGCCGCCCACCAAGATGGACGCGCACCAGCTGACCGAGGAAGGCCACTACGGCGTGTTCGGCGCGGCCGGTGCCCGCATGGAAATGCCGGGCTGCTCGCTGTGCATGGGCAACCAGGCACAGGTCAAGGAAGGCGCCACGGTGATGTCCACCAGCACCCGCAACTTCCCCAACCGCCTGGGCAAGAACACGAACGTGTACCTGGGTTCCGCCGAGCTGTCGGCCATCTGCTCCAAGCTGGGCCGCATTCCGTCCAAGGAAGAGTACCTGGCGGATGTGGGCGTGCTCAACCAGAACGGCGACAAGATCTACAAGTACATGAACTTCGACCAGATCGAGGAGTACAAGGAAGTCGCGGACGGCGTCGCCGCCTGATCGGCGCCTGCCACCCTGAAGAAAAAGCCCGCTTCGGCGGGCTTTTTCTTTTTGCTATTGAAATGATAGCGATATGCCGGGACTTTGATTGCCCTGGAGGCCGTTTTGATGCTGAACGGTCTGGTGGCGTCGGAATGGCGCTTTCGCCCGGCGCTACGATCGGGCGCAAACCGATCGATGGCGCCGCGGAGCGCCGCATTCAAATCCCGCAGCCGAAAGCCCTCCCGCCATGCCATCCCATCGCCTGACCCTTTTCGCGGATTACCACCAGTTCTATCTGCAGGACGAGGCGGCGACAGGCGACCTGGCGAGCGCCTGGGACGAGGCCGCGACGCTTCGCATGCTGGCCGTGTCGGAAGGTGTCGTCGGGTTCGGCACCGCGCGAAACATGCCGGTACCGGTGACGCTGGAGTGGCTGCCGGCCGAGCCCGAAGCGGATCTGGCCGCGTTCGACCACATGGTGGAGGGCTCGGTGGTGATTGCACAGGGGCCGCTCGTCGTGGCAGGCTGCACCGACTATTTTCCCGACGCCGCCCGGTTCGACGTGCCGCCGGGCACCTACCGGGTCAGGCTCTCCTGTGCCGGCCTGGATTCGCTGTCCGCCGATGGGCTGGAAGGCGACGACCACTATCTCGTCCAGCTCTGGCCCGGGGCGCTTCGGGAGCCGGCGGTGCTCAAGCAGCATCCCGGCTGACCGGGTGCGATCGGGCCGTCAGTTCACGCGGCGCTTGTCCAGCTTGCGTGCCAGGGTGCGCCGGTGCATGCCGAGGCGTCGCGCGGTTTCCGAAATGTTGAAGCCGGTTTCGGCCAGCACCTCGTGGATGCGCTCCCATTCCAGCGTCTTGATCGAGCTGGAGCGGTTGGTCAGCTCCACTTCGATATTGCCCTCGGTCAGGCCGAAGGCGGCCTCGATGTCGTCGGTGTTGGAAGGCTTGGCGAGGTAGTGGCATGCGCCGAGCTTCACGGCCTCCACGGCCGTGGCGATGCTGGCGAAGCCCGTCAGCACGACGATGAGCATGTCTTCGTTGGCGGAGTGCAGTTTCTGCACGCAGGCCAGGCCCGAGGCCTCGCCCTTGAGCTTCAGGTCCACCACGGCGTAGCCCGGTGTGTGCCCGTCCAGCAGCGCCTCTACCTCGGGCAGGTTGGCCGCATGCAGCACGTGGTAGCCGCGCCGTTCGAACGAGCGCGCCAGCGTGCGTGCGAAGGCCTCATCGTCCTCCACGATCAGCAACAGGCGGTCAGCGTCCATGGTCCGGGGTCTCCTGCAGCGCGACGGCTGCCAGCGGAAGGGTGATGGTGACGGCGGCGCCGCCGGCCGCGCGGTTGCGCGCGGTGATGGTGCCTCCCAGGGTGCGCGCCACATTGGTGGCCAGGTACAGCCCCAACCCGCCGCCCGGCCGGCCCTTGCTGGACTGGTAGGGCTTGCCGAACTGCTCCAGCATGGCCGGGGCGAAACCGGGGCCGGCATCGGTGACGGTGATGAGCAGGGCACCGGCCTCCTGCTCAGCCGCCAGGCCCACCCAATGCGGCGACGCATCCCGTGCATTGTCCAACACGTTGAAGACCATCTGCTGCAGGGTGACATCCGAGACCATGGGGCGGTCTTCGCCGAACTGGTTGTCGTAGGCGAACGTGCCCACGGGCCGCGTGCTGCGCCACTCCTCGGCCAGTTGGTCGAGGAAGGTGCATACGGTGGTCTGCATCGATTCCTCGCCCCGGGTTTCTCCAGCCGACAGCAGGATGCCGCTCACGATGGTCTTGCAGCGCCGCACCTGGGCCTGCATCTCGGCGATCTCGGCCTGCAGCTCGGCATCCTGCGCCAGGGTGGGCATGCGGCGCCAGTCGCCCAGGATCACGGCCAGGGTGGACAACGGGGTGCCCAGTTCGTGGGCCGCACCCGAGGCAAGCAGCCCGGTGCGCACGATGTGGTCTTCTTCGGCGGCGCGCTGGCGCATGGTCGCCAGCCGGGCGTCGCGCTGGCGCAGGTTGCGGCCGATGCGCGTGATGAAGATCACCAGCAGCACGGCGTTCAGCATGAAGCACACCAGCATGCCCAGCACGTAGGGGCTGTACAGCCCCCGGTCGTGGTCCAGCGGCAGGGCGAGCGGGCGGCTGAACAGGGCCAGCCCGCACAGGCAGGCCACCGTCATGGCGACGATGGTCCAGGTGTAGCCCGCGCGCAGCAGCACGGCGGCCAGCGTGACCTGAAGCAGGTACAGGAAGACGAACGGGTTGGTGGTGCCGCCGCTCAGGTAGAGCTGGGCAGTGAGCATGGCCACGTCCACCACCATGGCGAAGAACAGCTCCACGTTGCGCACGCGGCGGCCGATGCGCCAGCGCAGCAGGCTGGCCGTGTTGAACACGACCAGGGCGCCCAGCACCATCAGCATGGCCTGCAGCGGCAGGATGATGCCCAGGCTGTAGTGCACCACCTCGATGGTGAAAAGCTGCCCGATCACGGCGATCCAGCGCAGCTGGATCAGCTGCTGCAGGTTCTTGAGCCCGGTGGAGTCCGCCACCGCCGCCCGCGTGCGCGGCGCGGGCCGTTCGGTCGGGGCGTCAGGGGAGTGCGGCATCGGTGGCGGGCGAAGCGTGGTGCTGGCGGCGCCTGCGGTCGTCGCGCCATACGTACCAGGCACCCGCTGCCACCATCAGGGCCAGCGTGTACCAGGTGATGGCATAGACCAGGTGGCTGTTGGGGAAACGCACCACCGTCAGGCCGCCGACGGGCCATTGGAGGGCGTCCGCTGACGTGCCCGTACCCGTGCCCGTGGCGGTGGGTGCAGCGGAGCGGGGTGCGGCGTCCTCGTCCACGAAATAGGGCGCGATGCCTGCCACACCGCGTGCGGCGGCGATGGCGGCCACATCGCGGGAGAACCAGCGGTCGGCGGCGGGGTTGTTGTGCCGCAAAAACCCGCCTCCGGGCTCGCTCAGCCGCAGGAGGCCGGTCACCTCGGTCTCGCCCTGGGGCGCGGGGGCGGTGCGTGCGGCAGGATCGCGGGCCTCCGGCGGCACGAAGCCCCGGTTGACCAGCACGGCCGTGCCATCGGCCTGCCGCAGCGGCGTCACCACCCAGAAGCCGGCGCCCAGCGTGGTGTTGGCCTGTACCAGCGCCTCCTTGGCGTGGTCGAAGGTGCCGCGAAGGCGCACGTGGCGGTACTCGGCGTCGCGCGCGGCATCGGGGCTGCGCTGCCATTCGGCGGAGGAGGGGGGGGCGGTGGGAGCGGCATGGATGCGTTGCTCCACGCGCTCGATGAGATCCAGTTTCCAGGCGCGGCGTGCCACTTGCCAGCTGCCCAGCGCCACGAGCGTGGCAAACACCAGCAGCGCGCACACCCCCATCGCGGCCAGTCCGGCCCGGGAGCGGGGCGGGGCGGGCCTGTCCGCGCCCGTGGCGGGCGCGGGAGAGGATGCAGTCGCGCTGCCGGAGATCGGGGTCAAGGCATGTTCTTCATGTCGTGGATCGACATGGGCATCATGTTGTGGTTGAGGTGGAACATCACCCACAGCGAGCCCGCCAGCGTGATGACCACGAGCACGACGGTGAAGACCAGTGCCAGCATGTTCCAGCCGCCTTCGGACTTGGTGTTCATGTGCAGGAAGTACACCATGTGCACCACGATCTGCACCGCGGCGAAGCCCAGGATGACCAGGGCCGTGGTGCTCGACTGCTCGAACACCTTGCCCATCACGAGCCAGAACGGAATGGCGGTCAGGATGACCGATGCGACGAAGCCGATCACGTAGTCGCGCATGGAGCCGTGGCTGGCGCCATCGTCTTCATGGTGATGATCGTGGTGGTCGTCGTGGCCGTGGTGGCCATCGTGGGTGTCGGTGAGGTTCTGGTGGTTGTGGGGGGTGCTCATGGCAGGACTCCCATCAGGTAGACGAAGGTGAAGACGCCGATCCAGACCACGTCCAGAAAGTGCCAGAACATGGACAGGCACAGCAGGCGGCGGCGGTTGGCGGGGGTCAGGCCGTGCTTCTTGAGCTGGAACAGCAGCACGACGAGCCAGATGATGCCGAAGGTGACGTGCAGGCCGTGCGTGCCCACCAGGCCGAAGAAGGCCGACAGGAACGCGCTGCGCTGCGGACCGGCGCCTTCGTGGATCAGGTGGTTGAACTCGTACAGCTCCAGGCCGATGAAGGCCGCGCCCAGCAGGCCGGTGATGGCCAGCCACACGATGGTGCGGTTGACCTTCTTCTTTTGCATCTCCAGCATGGCGAAGCCATACGTGATCGACGACAGCAGCAGCATGGACGTGTTCAGCGCCACCAGCGGCAGGTCGAACAGGTCGGCGCCGGACGGGCCGGCGGCGTAGCTGCGGCCCAGCACGCCGTAGACGGCGAACAGGCAGGCGAAGATGAGGCAATCGCTCATCAGGTAGATCCAGAAGCCCAGCAGGGTGCCGTTCTGCGGATGGTGCTCTTCCGTGAGGTGGAAGACCGGTTTCGCCGGGGCGCCCGAGGCGCCGGGGTGGTGGAGTGCGGTGGTATCAGACATGGCTGGCCAGGAGACGGGTGCGATCGGCTTCGGTGCGGGCAACGGTGTCCGCATCGATGTAGTAGTCGCGTTGGTAGTTGAAGGTGTGGGCGATGCTCACGACCAGCAGGGCGGCGAAGGACACGCCGGCCAGCAGCCACATGTGCCAGATCAGCGCGAAGCCCAGCACCGTGCAGATGCCGGCGATGACCACGCCAGCGGCCGTGTTCTTGGGCATGTGCACCGGGATGAAGCCGCCCAGCGGACGCTCGTAGCCGCGCTGCTTCATGTCGTGCCAGGCATCGTTGTCATGCACTTGCGGCGTGAACGCGAAGTTGTAGGCGGGTGGTGGCGACGAAGTGGACCACTCCAGCGTGCGGCCACCCCATGGGTCGCCCGTCGTGTCGCGCAGGGCTTCGCGGTTGCGCCAGCTGACCACCAGCTGGATCAGGAAGCTGCCGATGCCCAGGGCGATCAGCACCGCGCCGAAAGCGGCGATCTGGAACCAGATCTGCAGCGACATGTCCTCGAAGTGGCTCATGCGGCGCGTGACGCCCATCAGGCCCAGCACGTACAGCGGCATGAAGGCCATCCAGAAGCCGATCAGCCAGAACCAGAACGAGCACTTGCCCCAGAACGGGTCGAGCTTGTAGCCGAAGGCCTTGGGATACCAGTAGTTGATGCCGGCGAACAGGCCGAACACCACGCCGCCGATGATCACGTTGTGGAAGTGGGCGATCAGGAACAGGCTGTTGTGCAGCACGAAGTCGGCCGGTGGCACCGCCAGCAGCACGCCGGTCATCCCGCCGATCACGAAGGTCACCATGAAGCCGATGGTCCACAGCATGGGCACCTCGAACTTGATGCGGCCCTTGTACATGGTGAACAGCCAGTTGAAGATCTTCGCCCCGGTCGGGATCGAGATGATCATGGTCGTGATGCCGAAGAACGAGTTCACGCTGGCGCCCGAGCCCATCGTGAAGAAGTGGTGCAGCCACACCAGGTACGACAGGATGGTGATCACCACCGTGGCATAGACCATGGAGGCGTAGCCAAACAGCTTCTTGCGGCTGAACGTGGAGACGACTTCGGAGAACACGCCGAACAGCGGCAGGATCAGGATGTAGACCTCAGGGTGGCCCCAGATCCAGATCAGGTTCACGTACATCATCGAGTTGCCGCCGAAGTCGTTCGTGAAGAAGTTGAAACCGGCGTAGCGGTCCAGCGACAGCAGCGCCAGCACGGCCGTCAGCACCGGGAAGGCGGCGACGATCAGCACGTTGGTGCACAGCGAGGTCCACGTGAACACGGGCATCTTCATGAGACTCATGCCGGGCGCGCGCATCTTCACGATGGTCACCAGCAGGTTGACCCCCGACAGCAGCGTGCCCACCCCCGCGATCTGCAGCGACCAGATGTAGTAATCCACCCCCACGTCCGGACTGTGCAGGATGCCCGAGAGCGGCGGATATGCCAGCCAGCCGGTCTTGGCGAACTCGCCCACGAACAGCGAGGCCATCACCAGCACGGCGCCGCTGGTGGTCATCCAGAAGCTGAAGTTGTTGAGGAACGGGAAGGCCACGTCGCGCGCGCCGATCTGCAGCGGCACCACGTAGTTCATCAGGCCCGTGACCAGCGGCATCGCCACGAAGAAGATCATGATCACGCCGTGGGCGGTGAAGATCTGGTCGTAGTGGTGCGGCGGCAGGAAGCCGGGGTTGTCGCCGAAGGCGATGGCCTGTTGCATCCGCATCATGATCGCGTCGGCGAAGCCGCGCAGCAGCATCACCAGCCCGAGGATGATGTACATGATGCCGATCTTCTTGTGGTCGATGCTGGTGAACCACTCGCGCCACAGGTAGCCCCATAGCTTGAAGTAGGTCAGCGCACCGAGCACGGCGATGCCGCCGAGCACGACGGCGGCGAACGTCGCGATCAGGATCGGTTCGTGCAGTGGGATGGCCTCCCAGGAGAGGCGGCCAAAGATAAGTCGGGTGAGGTCTGTAGGATCGGACATCGGAGGTCGCGTGCCGTTGGCGCGTGAAAAGTGAGGGGTCTGAACGCGTGCCGCTTAGATCGGCTGCGTGGCAGGGGCCGGGGAGGCCGTCGCGGCGCCCTCGGGGTTCGTGACGGTGCACATGGCGCCCACGTAGCTGCGGGCGGGCGTGTCGGCCAGGCCCAGGCGCGAGCGGGTGGCGTCATCCAGCGAGGCCACGTTGAACGAACCGGGCTTGCCCAGGCCGCCATTGGCATCGATCGCCATCATGTCCTTCATGCACATGCGGTTGGCTTCCACGCAGCGGTTCAGGATGGCGTCATACAGGCCGGGGGCCACGGTGGCCCAGCGGCGCACGGGGTCGCGTTCGCTGGGCTTTTCCAGCTGCAGGTAGCCGTCGCGGCCCAGTTCGCCGCCGGCGTCCTTGGCCTGCTTGACCCACTGGTCGAAGCCCGCCTGGTCCACACCATGGAAACGGAAACGCATGCCCGAGAAGCCTGCGCCGCTGTAGTTGGCGGAGAAGCCCTCGAAGTTGCCCTGCGCGTTGATCACGGCGTGCAGCTTGGTTTCCATGCCCGGCATGGCGTAGATCTGGCCGGCCAGCGCCGGGATGTAGAACGAGTTCATGACCGTCGAGGCGGTGATCTTGAACTGGATCGGGCGGTCCACCGGCGCTGCGATCTCGTTCACCGTGGCGATGCCTTGCTCGGGATACAGGAACAGCCACTTCCAGTCCAGCGCGACGACCTCGATCACCAGGGGCTTGGCGCCTTCCGGCACGGCACGGCCTTCGCTGATGCGGTCCAGGGGGCGGTAGGGGTCCAGTTTGTGGGTGCTGACCCAGGTGATGGCCCCCAGGGCGATGATGATCGCCAGCGGCGCCGACCAGATGATGAGTTCCAGCCCTGTGGAGTGGTCCCAGTCCGGCTGGTACTCGGCCTCGGTGTTGGCCTGGCGATAGCGCCAGGCGAACAGGAAGGTGAGGAAGATCACCGGCACGATGATCAGCAGCATCAGGACGGTCGAGACGATGATCAGATCGCGCTGCTGTGCGGCGATGTCGCCGGAGGGGCTGAGCACGACGGCATTGCAGCCGGCGAGCAGCGCGGCCGCGGGCACTGCGAGCAGTCCGCGAAGTCGGTGGGTGGAGGGCATACCGGGCAAGAAAGGTGGAAGGCGGCACGGATGGCCGCGGGAAGGCGTCGAATCTACGTGAAAACCATTGTGGTGTGAATGGGACGTTTTGTCCTACAGTGGGTTGCGGCTGCCAGAGACAGTTCACTGGCCCGCCAAAGCAAAAACTGCTGGTGCATTCAAAAAGGAGCACGCCGATGACCACATTGACACAGCATTTTCCCGGATCTTCATCGCGCGCCACCACGGAAGAAGACTCCCGGCCCGTACAGAACGGACACTCCCCCGTCGCTCCTGAGGAGATAGCGATCGGCGTGGTGATCGGCCGCGCTTCCGAGTATTTCGACTTCTTCGTCTACGGCATCGCTTCGGTGCTGGTCTTTCCCACCGTGTTCTTTCCCTTCGTGGACCGGCTGCAGGGCACGCTCTATGCCTTCGCCGTCTTCTCGCTGGCCTTCGTCGCGCGCCCCTTCGGCACCGCGCTGTTCATGGCCATGCAGCGCCGCTGGGGCCGCGGCACCAAGCTGACGGCCGCGCTGTTCCTGCTGGGTTTTTCCACAGCCGGCATGGCTTTCCTGCCCGGGTATGAAAGTCTGGGGGCCTATTCCATCGTGCTGCTGGCGCTGTTCCGCATCCTGCAGGGGGTGGCGATGGGCGGTTCGTGGGACGGATTGCCCTCGCTGCTGGCGCTGAACGCGCCGGCCAGCCGCCGCGGCTGGTACGCCATGCTGGGCCAGCTGGGCGCGCCCACCGGCTTCATCATCGCCAGCGCCCTGTTCCTGTTCCTGCATGCCAGCCTGTCGACGGAAGACTTCATCTCTTGGGGCTGGCGCTATCCGTTCTACGTGGCCTTCGCCATCAACGTGGTCGCGCTGTTCGCCCGCCTGCGCCTGGTCGTGACGGACGAGTACACCAAGCTGCTGGAAGAGCGCGAACTGGAACCCACGCCCATCGGCGAGATGGTGCGCACCCAGGGCTACAACGTCTTCATCGGCGGCTTCGCGGCGCTGGCCAGCTACGCGCTGTTCCACCTGGTGACCGTGTTTCCGCTGTCCTGGGCGGCCCTGTACCCCGAGCAGCCGATCAACGACGTGCTGTTCGTGCAACTGATCGGCGGTGTGCTGGCCATCGGCAGCATGATCGCTTCCGGCGTGATCGCCGACCGCCTGGGCCGGCGCACCACGCTGGGCGTGCTGGCGGTGATGATCGCCGTGTACAGCGGTTTCGCGCCCGCGCTGATCGGTGGCGGCGCCGTGGCGCTGGATGCGTTCATCCTGATCGGTTTCGTGTTGCTGGGCCTATCGTACGGCCAGGCGGCCGGCGCGGTGACGGCCAATTTCGCGTCCAAGTACCGCTATACCGGCGCGGCCTTCACCGCCGACCTGGCCTGGCTGGTGGGTGCGGCGTTCGCACCGCTGGTGGTGCTGGGCCTGTCCGCGCACTTCGGCCTGTTTGCGGTGAGCCTGTACCTGCTGTCGGCTGCGGCCTGCACGCTGGGGGCCTTGAGCGTCAACCGCATGATCGAACGGCGCGACTGAGATCGGGCCCAGGCGGAAGGCGTGCCGACACACGGCGCCCTCCGCCACCTTGGATTGGTGTGTTTGCTATTTAAATAATAGCGCCATGCCCTAGAAATATATGGGTTTCAGGCCATTTTGGCTTGAAACCCTTTTTCGTTGCTGCTTCCCTGGCTGCTTTGGTTGGGATGGCAGGTGGCCCGCCCGGCCGCGCGGCTGAAGAGCATCCCGGGCAACGGGCAAGTCACCGGCAACCGGCGGCCGGCCTCAATCCCGCGGTCGGAACCCGATGACGAGGGACGAGGGCACCCGCCCGTCCACATCGCGCGGCAGGGTCTCAGTCTTGTCCAGCGCGCGCATCACGGCGTCGTCCCAGGCCTTGTTGCCGCTCGATTTGGTGATGCGGGTGCCCACGATGGTGCCGTCGGGCGAGGCCCGCACTTCCACCTCGGTGCGCAGGTTGTCCGAAATGGCATCGGGATAGACGATGTTCGGCTTGACCTTGGCGGCCACCTTGCCGCCATAGCTGCCGGACGGGCCGGCACTGCGCTGGGCGTTGCCCGTGGCGGTTTCGCCGCCCGTGGCGCCCGCCAGGCCCTGCATGCGGCGCAGGTTTTCCTGGCGCAGGGCTTCGGCCTGCTTGTTCTGTGCGGCTTCGGCCTTGCGCTTTTCTTCCGCCTTGCGCTTGTCCTCGGCCTGTTTCTTCTGCTGCTCCTGGCGGTCCTGCTCGGCCTGCTTTTCGCGGCGCTCCTTCTCCGCCTTTTCGCGTTCTGCCTTGTCGGCCTTCTCGCGCTGTTCTTTCTCTTTTTCCTTTTGCAGGCGTTCCTTCTTGTCCTGCTCGGCCTGTTCCTTGCGCTCACGCTCGCGCTTTTCTCGCTCGGCCTGCTGCTGGCGTTCCTTCTTTTCCTGCTCCAGGCGCTTTTTCTCGCGCTCGATGGCGATGTCGGCTTCGCGCGTGTCGGGCTCTGCCTTCGGTGGCGGGGGGGGCGGCGGCGCCGGCACCGGGGGTGGTGGGGGGGGAGCGGGGGTGGGCTCGGGCTGCGGCGTCGGCGGTGGCGGCACGTCGCGGGGCGCGGCCTGCTGCGGAATCCGATCCCAGATCTCCGCTTCCACGGCAGGCATGTCCGCGCTGGTCTTCCAGTTCACGCCCCAGGTCAGGGCGCCCAGCAGCGCCGCGTGCACGAGCACGGCCAGCGCCACGGCGCGCAGGCGCCCGGGCGGACGGGTGGGGGCGAACTGGTCGCGGTCGTTGGAGGCGTGCATGCGATCGGAAAAAAGACGAAAACGGAGCGGTGATGAAGGGGTAGGAACCCGCGTCAGCCGTTTGACTTGACCGCCAGGCCTACGCGCTGCACGCCAGCCTTTCGCAACGCCTCCATCGCGTTCACTACGGTCTCATACGTGACCGTTTTGTCTGCGCTGATTAGGACCGGCGTGTCCGGTGGCTGCGTGGCCTGCCATGCCTTGGCGGCCGCGCCTAGCGCCTGCAGGGTCACGGGGCGCTCGGAGTCACCGGTCTTGAGCTGCAGGCTGCCGTCCTTCTGGATGATGACCTGGCCGAACGACTTGGGCGGCTTGGCGCCCTTGCCGACGGAGGGCACGTTGATGGCGCTGGGCGTGAGCATCGGCGCGGTCACCATGAAGATGATGAGCAGCACCAGCATCACGTCGATAAAGGGCACCATGTTGATTTCGTTGATGGTGCGGCGCCGGCCGCCGCCGCGTGAAGCCATTGCGGGCATGCTGCTGTCTCCTGTGCTGCTCAGTGGCCCGAGGCGGACGACGTGGGCTGCGCGCCCAGGTTGCGCTGCAGGATGTTGGAGAACTCCTCGATGAAGGTCTCCTGCTGGATGGCCACGCGGTCGATGTCGCGCGCGAAGCGGTTGTAGGCGATCACGGCGGGAATGGCGGCGAATAGGCCGATGGCCGTGGCGACCAGCGCTTCGGCGATGCCCGGGGCGACGGTGGCCAGGGTGACCTGCTCCATGCCGGCGAAGCCGGTGAAGGCATGCATGATCCCCCACACGGTGCCGAACAGGCCCACGTAGGGCGAGACGGAGCCTACGGAGGCGAGGAAGGACAGGCTGGACTCGACCACGTCCATCTCGCGCTGGAAGCTGGCGCGCATCGCGCGGCGGGCACCGTCGAGCAGCGTGCCGGCGTCCGAGATGCGGCGCTCGCGCAGTTTCTGGTACTCGCGCATGCCGCTGGCGAAGATGCGTTCCATGGGGCCGGCGTTCTTGGCGTTCTGCGCGGCGCTGGAGTACAGGTCGTTCAGGCTGGTGCCCGACCAGAACTCGCGCTCGAAGTCTTCGTTGAGCGACTTCACGCGCTTCAGGGCGAACAGCTTGCGGAAGATCGCGGCCCAGCTGGCCACCGATACGCCGATCAGCAGCAGCATGACGAGTTGCACCACCCAGCTGGCGTTGAGCACCAAATTCAGGATGGACATGTCTTGGGAGTTCATGATGAGAGTTGTTCCAGAAGGGGGCCCGGGATGCGTGCGGGACGCAGGGTGGCGGCATCGACCCATCCGATGCGGATGGTGCCTTCACACAGTAGCACGGGCTGGGATTCGATCATTTGCTCTGGTTTCAGGAGCGCTTGCTGGCGTATTGTCAGGGATGCGCGGCCACCCTCTTGCAAAGAGGCCGTAACAATCAGTTCATCGTCGAGGCGCGCCGGCCGCAGGTAGCGCAGGCGCGCGTCCGTTACGACAAACATGCCGCCCGTGAGTTCCCGCAGGTTCTGCTGCCCCAGGCCCAGCGAACGCAGCCATTCGGTGCGGGCACGCTCGAAGAACTTGAGGTAGTTGGCATAGAACACGATGCCACCGGCGTCAGTGTCCTCCCAGTAGATGCGCAGGGGCCACTCGAACGGGGCCGAGGCCCGAAGCGGGGCGTTCTCCGTTGCCATGCCGGCCTTCATCCGAGCAGCGTGCGCAGGCGGGCCACGGATTCTTCCAGCTGCGCCATCGAATTGGCCGTGGAAAAACGCACGAAGCGCTGCGGCTCGAACGCGCCGAAGTCGCGGCCCGGCGTGACGGCCACATGGGCGCGGCGCATCACCTCGTAGGCGAAGTCCCAGCTGCCCGAGACGCTCAGGCGCTCGGCGGCCTGCGTGCAGTCGGCCCAGGCGTAGAAGGCGCCGTCCGGCACCACGGGCACCGGCAGGCCCAGCGCCTGCAGCGCGGGAATGAAGTAGTCGCGCCGGGCCTTGAACTCGGCGCGGCGGCGCTCGTATTCGGCGATGCTCTCGGGCTCGAAGCAGGCGAGGGCGGCATGCTGCGATACGGTGCTGGCGCAGATGAACAGGTTCTGCGCCAGCCGCTCGACCACCGGCACCATGGCCTCGGGCACGACCATCCAGCCCAGGCGCCAGCCGGTCATGTTGAAGTACTTGCTGAAGCTGTTGATGCTGATGACGTTCTCGTCGATGGCCAGCGCCGTGTGGCCGAAGCGTTCCTCGTACGACAGGCCCAGGTAGATCTCGTCGATCAGCGTCACCCCGCCGCGCGACTGCACGGCCGCATGGATGCGCCGCAGCTCCTCGGGCGCAATCGAGGTGCCGGTGGGGTTGGAGGGCGAGGCCAGCAGCACGCCGCGCGTCTTCGGCCCCCAGGCCGCTTCGACCTTGGCGGCGCTCAGCTGGTAGCGCTCTTCTGCCGTGGTGGGGATCAGCACCGCCTTGCCTTCCGCCGCGCTCACGAAGTGGCGGTTGCACGGGTAGCTCGGGTCGGGCATGAGGATCTCGTTGCCCGCATCGATGAGGGCCAGGCACGCGAGCTGCAGCGCGGCCGAGGCCCCCGCCGTGACCACGATACGCCGGGCCGGCACCTGCACGCCGAAGCGGTCGGCATACCAGCCGCTGATGCGCTCGCGCAGCGGCTCCAGGCCCAGGGCGTTGGTGTATTGCGTGGTGCCGCGCTGCACGGCGCGGGCGGCCGCCTCCTGCACCAGCGGTGGCGC
This sequence comes from Acidovorax sp. SUPP1855, assembly GCF_030158955.1. Lineage (NCBI taxonomy): Bacteria > Pseudomonadati > Pseudomonadota > Betaproteobacteria > Burkholderiales > Comamonadaceae > Acidovorax > Acidovorax sp. SUPP1855. The sequence continues at coordinate 175,691 of NZ_BQXI01000004.1, forward strand.
GGTGAAGTCGGGCTCGCCGATGTTCAGGAAAATCATCGGCTCGCGCGTGCCGGCGACCTCGCGCGCCAGGGCCTGGGCGGCCTTGGCCACTTCCATCACATAGAACGGTTCGATGCGCTCGGCGCGGGAGGAAAACTGCATGGAAAAGGTTCCTGCCCGCGCGGCGCGGGCGTGGGGATGGGATGCCTGCCGGGCCACGGCGCGGGGGCGGTGCCGGACCGGCCCCGGGCGCGCTCAGGCGCCGTCCGCCGGGGCCTGCGGTGGCTGCGCCGGGTTCGCGCCCTTGTCGGCCGCGACTTCGGTGGCGCGCAGCGTGGGGGCCAGGCCGTTGAGCACGCCGTTCACGTACTTGTGGCCGTCGGTGCCGCCGAACTCCTTGGCCAGCTCGATGCATTCGTTGATGACCACGCGCCACGGCACATCCAGGCAGTGCTGGAACTCGTACACGCCGATCCACATGGCCGCGTGCTCGATGGGCGAGATCTCGGCCATCTTGCGATCGAGCTGCGGGGTGATCAGGGCGTCGAGCGCCTCGGCCGATTCGATGCAGCCGTGCAGCAGCGAGTCGTAGTGGGCGGCATCGGCCTTGTGAAAGCCCGCCAGGTCGCGGGTGAAGGTGTCGATGGCGGTGGCGTCGTTGCGGCCCACCAGGTGCTGGTAGAGCGCCTGCAGCGCGAACTCGCGGGCGCGGCTGCGGTTGGATTTGGAGGCGGCCTTGCGGGCGCCGGTGCTGGTCACGCCGGTGCGCGCCTGCCGCGGCGGGCGCTTGGCGCCGCCGGGATGCGAAGAGGTGGAATCGCTCACGACAGCTCCTCCAGCAGGTTGGCCATTTCCACGGCCACGCGGGCGGCGTCCTGGCCTTTTTCGGTCTGGCGGGCGATGGCCTGCTCCATGTTCTCGGTGGTGATGATGGCGTTGGCCACCGGCACGTGGTAGTCGAGCGAGATGCGGCTCACGCCCGCGCCCGATTCGTTGGCCACCAGTTCGAAGTGGTAGGTTTCGCCGCGGATGATGCAGCCCAGGGCGATCAGCGCGTCGTATTCGTCGCGCTCGGCCATGGCCTGCAGGGCCACCGGCACTTCCAGCGCGCCGGGCACCAGCACGTGGTGGATGTGCTTTTCCTGCACGCCCAGCGCCAGGAGTTCGGCACGGCAGGCCGCGGCCAGGGTGTTGGTGATGCTCTCGTTGAAACGGGCCTGCACGATGCCTATGTGCAGCTTCTTGCCGTCGAGCTTGTCCGCTGTTCCTTTGTCTGCGCCAAACATGTCTTATTCCTTGGGAAGGTATCCGGTGATCTCGAGGCCGTAGCCCGCCATGCTGGGCATGCGGCGCGGCGGGCCCATCAGTTGCATCTTGTGAACGCCGCATTCGCGCAGGATCTGCGCGCCCACGCCGTAGGTGCGCAGGTCCATGCGACCGCGTTCGGGCGCATGGGCCGAGCGGGCGCGGCCTTCGAACTGCTCCAGCAACTGCTCGGCGCTTTCGCCGCAGTTGAGCAGCACGGCCACGCCCTGGCCTTGGGCGGCGATGTACTGCAGGCTGCTGTCGAGGCCCCAGGAGTGCATGGAGCGGTTGACCTCCAGCGCGTCCAGCACCGACAGGGGCTCGTGCACGCGCACGGGTACGCTGTCGTCCGGACCCCACTGGCCCTTGACGAGCGCCAGGTGCACGGCCTGGCTGGGTTCGTCGCGGAAGGCGTGGGCGGTGAACTCGCCGAAGGCGGTCTGCAGCGGGCGCGTGCCCACTTTCTGCACCAGCGATTCGTTGCGGCTGCGGTATTCGATGAGGTCGGCGATGGTGCCGATCTTGAGGCCGTGCTCGGCCGCGAAGATCTGCAGGTCAGGCAGGCGGGCCATGGTGCCGTCGTCCTTCATCACCTCGCAGATCACGGCGCTGGCGCTGCAGCCGGCCATGGCGGCCAGGTCGCAGCCGGCTTCGGTGTGGCCGGCGCGCATGAGCACGCCGCCGTCCACCGCCTGCAGCGGGAAGATGTGGCCGGGCTGCACCAGGTCGGCGGCCACGGCGTGGGGCGCCACGGCGGCCTGCACGGTGCGGGCGCGGTCGGCGGCGGAGATGCCGGTGGTCACGCCCTCCGCCGCCTCGATGGAGGCGGTGAACGCCGTGCCCATCTTGGTGCCGTTGCGGGCCACCATGGGGGCCAGCTTCAGCAGTTCGCAGCGTTCGCGGGTGAGGGTCAGGCAGATCAGGCCGCGGCCGAAGCGCGCCATGAAGTTGATGGCCTCGGGGGTGACGTGGTCGGCGGCCAGGACCAGGTCGCCTTCGTTCTCGCGGTCTTCCTCGTCCACGAGGATGACGATGCGCCCGGCGCGCATCTCGGCCACGATGTCTTGCACCGGCGAGATGGGCGCAGGGGTCAGGGGGGTGTTCATGGAGGGCAGGGCTTTCGGTGGGCCGCGCGTGTGGCGTGCACCGCACGCTGGTCCGGCCACGGCCCGGACGGAGCCGCCTCCAAAGAGCGGGCGGTGCGGCGCTGGCCGCACGGTGCGGGAGCGCTACGCGCCCCAAAGGCGGCGATTTTAGTCCACTTAGTGGACTTGGGGCGCGGGCGAGGCGGGCCGCGTCCGGCCGCCCTCGCGCCCGGCCAGGGCACCGGCCACCATCACCCACGCCAGCAGCAGCAGGGACAGCAGTTTGAGCCCGCTGGCCACCGTCAGCACCGTGGGCCAGTGCGGGTGGTGCATGTGCAGCGTGGCGTAGTTTTCCACCAGGTCCGACAGCACCAGGGCCAGCATCGTCCAGTGGGCATGGCGGGAGAGCCAGCCCAGGGCCCAGCCCGGCGGCACGGCCCGCGCGACCAGCCGCCGCAGGGCCCAGGCCACCGGGTAGGCCAGCCACAGGGCGTAGCTGGCGAGCAGTGCCCAGTCCCAGGCGATGGCGCGGCGCACGCTGTCGGTGCCGCCGCAGACCACGCCCCAGCCGGCGTGCCAGTGCGCCGTCACCTGAAAGCCCGAGGGCAGGCCCTGCACCCACCCCGGCGCCGACTGCAGGTCGCAGGCGGCCTGGCCGAGCTGGAACGTGATGGCGAACAGCACGGCGGTGACGACCGCCAGCGCCACGCCCAGCCAGCGCCAGGGCTGCGTGCGCGGCACGGTGTTGGCGGGCACTGCGCCGTCCACCGGGCGGGCCGTGGGGTCGATGAAGTCGCTGGGAAAGCGCTCGCGTGCATTGAGGCCGGTCCAGACCCAGTAGGGGCAGTCGTAGGCCTGGTCGTGCATGGCCGTGAGCGGGTCACCGGGCTGAAGCTGGCCCCGGTCCACGCGCAGGCCCTTGGCGAAGGCCTCGTCCACCATCCATTTGAGCGTGAGGTTGGACAGCCCGTCGCGCGCGTACGAGCCGCCCACGTCGCTGTGCACGCCGCGGAACCAGCGCTGGTCGTAGCTGCGCCAGGGCCGCTCCCGCTCGGTGAAGTGCGGGTCGGCGTAGCGCCGGGGCGAGTACTTGCTGCGCGATTCATAAAGCGACATGGCATGGCGCACGTTGGCGAACCGCTTGCGGGCGAACTCGGTGGAGTTGGTGATCTTGATGCCGCCCAGCAGCCCGCTGCCGATGGCCTCCACCGTGTCCCACACGCCCACGAAGTGCACGAGCGGCGTGCGGCCCAGCGAGAAGTTGTCGATCACGTCGCGCGCGAAGGCCTCGCGGCTCTTGGTGCCGGCCTGGTTCTTCTGGCCGCTCGGGGCGAAATAGGTGCGCACCAGGGTTTCGATGAGCGGCAGGCCCTCGGTGTGGATGAGGCCGTACATGTTGATCATGCCGGCCACCGCCCGCGCGGTGAACGCGCCGCGCGAGAAGCCGAACAGGTAGATGCGGTCGCCCGGCCGATAGGTGTGCACGAGGAACTTGTAGGCCTCGGCGATGTTGGGGAACACGCCGCTGCCCAGCGCCAGCCCGGCCAGTTGCCGCAGCTGGTTCCTGGCCTTGGACAGGATTCCGTCCGCCGGGAATTCATTGGTGGTGCCCACGCCGGGGTCGTAATAGACCAGTTGCGTGGGCTCGCTGCCCGATGCGTCCCGGCCCTTGCCGAGCATGCGCAGCAGCTTCACCACGTTGGTGTCCTGCTGGTTGCCCAGGATGTTGCCGGTGCCGTCGAACAGCAGCACGAGGTTGCGGCCCGGCTGCGCGGCCCATTGCTCGTCCGCGGCGATGCATTCGGCCAGGATGGCCTCGCGCGTGGGCGCGCGGTCGGCGGCGTCCGGGCCCGTGGCGTTGGCATGGGCGGCCGGTGTGGCCGGCGTGTCTTTGGCGTTCATGGTGTCCTCCCTCCCGTGGCGATGCGTGTCCGGGAGATTCTGGGCGAGGAACGCGCGCCACAGCAAGGGTGCCCGCCCCATGGGGGCGCGGAGCGGGCCCGGGTTCAGATCATTTCAGCCGGCTTCAGATGCCGGGCGCTTCCAGCCGCACGTCGCTCACCGGGTAGGCCACGCAGGGCAGCACGCAGCCCTCGGCGCGCTCCTCCGGGGACAGGCCGGGCCATTCGATGGCGTAGCGCACCTCGCCTTCGGCCAGCAGGCCGATGCAGGTGCGGCAGGTGCCGTTGCGGCACGAACTGGGCCAGTCGATGCCGCCTTGCTCCAGCGACAGCAGCAAGGGCTGCTCGGGCCAGGCATCGCACTGGGTGCCGTCGTCGCCGACGCGGGCGGTGAAAAAGGGAACGGAAGAAGGGTCACTCATGGCGAACGGCCACAGGAGGGCGGTGAACGAGAGGGTTAGGGATGAAAAAGGCCTCCAGTGCAATCAACACTAGGGCATGCCGCTATGTTTTTAATAGCATTCATGGGTCGTAGAGCTGAGCACACTGGGTTGCCCAAAAAGAAGGCAGTCGAGCGGTAGGCGTTCAAAATCAACGACTTGGCGTCGCCATACAGGGCTTGTCCCGAGTTATCCACATGATTGTCCAGCGGCACCAGGGATAACCACAGCCCTGTGGGCAACCGGGTGCCTAAAAATGAGGCGGCGCATCGATTTCCTTGCAAAATCAAGGGCTTGGCGTCGCCATACAGGCGTTGTCCCGGGTTATCCACATGATTGTCCAGTGCGGGCAGGGATAACCCGAGGGGCGCCCGTCAGGCGCCGACCTTGACGCCTTTCCAGAACGCGAAGCGGCCGCGGATCGACTCGGCTTCGGGCTTGGGGTCGGCATAGGTCCAGACGGCGTCGGGGTTCAGTTCGCCGTTGACCAGCAGCGACCGGTAGGTGGCCTGGCCCTTCCAGGGGCACATGGTCTTGTGGTTGCTGAAGGTGAAGTATTCCGGCTTCAGCGCGCTTTCGGGGAAGTAGTGGTTTCCCTCGACCAGCACGGTGTCGTCGCTCTCGGCGACGGTCACGCCGTTCCAGATGGCTTTCATGGGGGTGTTCCTTTGCAATGAAAAAATGCGGGCTGCGCTGATGGGATGGGGATCGCGCGAGCAGCCATCCCATGAATCGCAGGCCATGGGCCGGGGCGCGGCAGCGCGTTGAAGGCCGGACGATGGGCCGTGGCAACGCGTCGCGGTCTTGCCGAAAGAGCACCTTACCCGAATTTGCCTGCGTCCTTGTCGTCGCCGCTGCCAAGCGGCAGCAGTGCCCAGCCCCTGTTCCGCCCGGCTCAGGGCCGCAGGTCGGGCGATGGCGTGAGCGGCACCCCTTGCGCGCGTGCCGCCGCCTCCTGCGCCGCCATGGCCCGGCCGAAGGCGGGCCGCTCGCGCAGGCGGGCCCAATAGGCCGCCACGGCGGGCGGGAATGCGGCGGCCAGCGCCAGGTGTTCGGCCAGCAGCAGCGCATAGCCCACCGACACATCCGCCACCGTGAAGCGCCCGGCACATAAGTAGGGCTGCTGGGCCAGCCGGGGTTCCAGCGTGCGCAGCCGCGCCAGGAACCAGCGGGCGTAGTCGTCGGCCACCTGGGGGCTGCGGCGTTCTGCCGGCTCGAAATACCGGTAGCGCAGCACCAGGGTCTGCGGGAAGGTGAGCGTGGCTTCGCCGAAATGCAGGTCGTTGAGATAGCGGCCGAAATCGCGTTCGCCCACCTCGACCTGCAGGGGAGTTGGCGCATGGCGCGCACACAGGTATTGGCACATGGCGGCGGATTCGGTCATGCGCGTGTCGCCATCGACTAGCAGCGGCACGGTGCCCAGCGGGTTCTCGCCGAGGAATTCGCGCGCGTGGACACGCGGCGGGAAAGGCAGCACCTGCAGCGCATACGGCGCATTCAGCTCCTCCAGCATCCACAAAGGGCGGAAAGAGCGTGCGCTGAGGCAGTGATGGAGCGTGATCATGGACGTGTTCCCGGCGGTCACGCCGCCATCGATGAAGAGGGGCCCTTCAGCTTAGGGGCGGTGCCGGGCGCTGCAGCGACAAAGCGTTCGCAAAAGCTGCCAATGTGTTATCGGGGCGCTGCGTGCCGGGGCATCGGTCCGCAGCGTCCAGGGGATCAGGACAGACCGTGGCTGCCGACCCACGCGGCCAGCGCCTGCGCGCTGCGGAACTCGTCGCAGGCGCGGGCCGGCACGCCGGGGTAGCGTGCGTTCCACATCTTGGCGAGCGCCTGGCCCGGGCCCACCTCGACCACGCAGCGCACGCCGCGCGCATGCAGGTTGTCCATGCACTCGTCCCAGCGCACGGTGCGGGCGATCTGCGCCGCCAGTGCGTCGCGGGCCTGCGGCACGCTGGCGATGCGGTCGGCCGCGTTGCTGAACAGGGCCGTGCGCGGGCGGGCGAAAGCCGTGCCCTCCAGCACCTGGCGAAAGGCATCGGCCGCCGGTTGCAGGGCCGGCGTGTGCGAGGCCACGCCCACGCGCAGGCGCGTGCAGTGGCCGCCTTGGGCCGTGGCCAGCGCTTCGGCGCGGTCCAGCGCGGCCAGCGCGCCGCCCAGCACCACGCTGTCCGGGCCGTTGCGGATCGCCACGGCCAGGCCGGTTTCGCGCACCAGAGCGTCGATGGAGGCCGGTGCCATGCGGCTCACGCCGATCAGGCCGCCGGGGTGGCCGGCGGCGCAGCGGTCCATGGCTTCGGCGCGCGCCTGGGCGAGCGACAGCGCGGTGCCGGCATCGAACACGCCGGCTGCACTGAAGGCGGCCAGCTCGCCCACGCTGTAGCCCGCGACGGCGGCCGGTGGGGGCAGCAGCGGGGCCAGGGCGTCCCATGCGGCCAGGGCCAGGCCGGTCAGCAGCACCTGGGCGTGGGCATTGCGCGCGGCCCAATCGGCGTCCTGCAGCGCGGCGCGCCAGTCGCGCACGCCGAGGCGTTCGTTCACCGCGCGCACCGGGGCGCCGTCGGCCAGCCAGGGCAGCATGCCGGGGTGCTGCATGCCCTGGCCCGAAAACACCAGGGCGTAGCTCATGGTGCGCAGCCCGCCGGCGGCGCCATGCGCACCACCCAGCAGGCGGCGGCCAGCAGGTCGGCCGAACCGCCGGGCGACAGGCGCCGCGCGACGAAATCACGGCCGATGGCGTGGGCGGCCTCCAGGCCGCCGGGCCGCCCGGCGCCGCCCGCGGCCAGAAAGTCCCGCGCACAGGCCTGGGCGTGGCGCAGGCCTGCCAGGCCGCCCCGGTGGGCGAGGTTGCTGTCATCCAGCACGGCCATCACGGAAAACAGCGTGTCCACGCGCGCCTGCTGCACGCCGAGCCCGCGGGCGAGCGCATGGCGCAGCGCGGGCACTGCGGTGTCGAACAGCACGGGAAAGCCGAGCGCTGCCTCCTGTGCCGCGCCGCGCAGGCCGTGGCGCGCCGCGGCGATGCCGCCAGGCAGCCGCGGCGTGCGCAGCGTGCGTTCGGCGCGCTCTGCCAGCGCCGCGCCCCAGTGGCGGCGCAGCGCCTCGCGCAGCGCGGCGGGCTGCAGGGGCGTGCCCTCGCGCGCCAGCGCCCCCGCCGCGGCGCACAGCAGGCCCAGCGTGAAGATCGCGCCCCGGTGGGTGTTGACGCCGCCGGTGGCCGCCACCATGCGCGCTTCGGCCTCGATGCCGCAGCGCTCCAGCGCCGGGAACCCTTCGCCGGCATGGCCCAGCGCGGCGATGCGCACGAAATAGCCGCGCAGCGCGAACAGGCTGCGCATGAAGGTGCGAGCATCCATGTCGGTGTGGCTGCCGTTGTCGGTGAGGGTCACCAGCCCGGGCTTGGGCGACAAGGCCAGCTCGTCGTAGAGCGACAGCGTGGCGGCGCGGCCGATGGTGTGCGGGGCCGGGCCTGGGCCTGGGGCACTGGCGGGCCGGCGCAGTGCGTTGGCGGTCATGGCATCGGTTCCTGCACCGGTTCCTCTGCCGGTTCCGTGGCCGGCCAGAAGGGGGCCTGCGCCAGCGCGGCGCCGGCCAGGCGCTTGACCATCACGGCCTTGCCGCGGCCTGCACGCCAGGCGCTCCACTCGCGCCAGGCCACGGCGGCGCCGTTGGCGAACAGCAGTTCCCCGTCGAGCCGGGGCTGCGCCTTCGGGAAGGCGAGCAGGCAGGCGGCGACGGCATCGGCCTGCGCGGGGCCGGCCACGCCGATGCACAGGTCGGCGTCGGAGCCGCTGCGCAGGTGGTCCAGCCCGGTGATGAGCTGCCAGCCGTGGCTGCCGTAGATGCGGGCGGCCACGCCGCAGGCTTGGAGCGCCTCGCACAGGCGGCCCCAGGCGGCCTTCGATCCGGTCGGCATCAGCGGCTGGGCCAGCAGGGCCGGGGGGAAGGCGTCGAAGTAAAGGATGTCTTCGCGCGCCACGCACAGCGCCAGGCGGCGCCGTGCCCAGCGGCCGGGGGCCGGAAGGCCCAGCGCGATGCTGCCGTCCGGGCCGGGCGGCTGGGTGGTCACCACGAGCGGAAGGCGCCGCGCGGCCCAGTGATCGAGGCATTCGCGGGCCTCGCCGTCCCAGGGCAGGGCGAGCTGGCGCTGCCAGCCGGCGTCGGACAGGCAGGCGAGCTGATGGCGCTGCAGGGGCAGGGCGGTGGCCATGGGCGTGGGTGCGTGAAGGGGTGGCGTCCGTGTTCAGGCCGCGTCCAGCACGCGCTGCGCAACGGCGGCAGCGAGCTGGCGGCCGCCGCGCGCGGCGCCGTCCCGGGCCCGCACGTCGTCGGTGGGCGTGTGGGCCAGGGCCTCGCGCAGCGCGGCGGCCAGGTCGCCTTCCCACAGCGCGCGCACGCCGCCCATGGCCACGTAGTTGTCCACGCCGGGGGCGAAAACGGGGTTGGACTGCGACAGCTCGGTGAGCCGGGCCTCGGGCAGCTTGGTCACGCGCGCCATGGCGGGAATGCGCATCACGCGGATCTCGGCCTCGGGCAGCGCGTAGCAGGCGTCGGCGATCAGGCCCGAGGTGATGAAGCCGCCCGAGAGCGCCTGGTCGTAGACCAGCCCGACCACGCGGTGGCCGTGCCGGCGCGCGAGGTCGATGGCCATCCCCAGGTGCGCCATGGCGCGGTTGATGCCCAGCAGCTCGTCGCGCCGGCGCAGTTGCTGGCCCTGCGTGTCAATGAGCAGCAGGATGGCGCGGCCGGGGTGCTGCGCCACGGTGTCCAGCACCGCGCGGGCCTGTGCCAGCGCCAGCCGCACGCCGATGGGCGCATGGTTTGTGGTGCCGATCACGGCCAGGGGCTGGCCGTCGAAGGTGGGCGTGCCCAAGAGCAGGTCGCCATCGGCCACGATGCCGTGCTGCGCGCCGAAGAGCCTTTCGGCCAGGGTGTTCCATTGCATGTCGGTTCCTTCTCGTTCGTTGCTGCGGGTTCAGGCCGGGCGCAGGCCCTGCACCGCTGCCACGTCCAGCTCGGGCACCCGGGCGGCATCGGCCACGCCCAGGGCCTGCCACAGCGCGGTGGCATCGTCGGCGGGGGCATCGTCCGGCAGGTGGTCCAGCGCGGCCATGCGGGCGGCCAGCAGCGCGTGCTCGGCCTCCAGCGCCGCCGGCGTGACGGGCCGCGCGGCCCCGAGCGCGGCGATGGCAGCGGTCCGGAAGGCAGCCACGTCGTCCTCCACCAGCGCGTCGCAGTCGCCTGTGAGCCAGCGGTGCTTGCCGCCGCTGGTGCGCCACACCAGGGCGCGGTCGCGCGCGTCGTACTCCTCCACGCCGTGCGAGGCCTCGATCACCTCGGGGCCCGACATGGCGAGGCGGCCCATGTCGCTCATCACCACGTGGTCGGCGCAGCGCGCCACGATGCCCATGCCGCCGAAGCAGCCGTTGGCGCCGCCGATCAGCACCACCACGGGGATGCCAGCAGCGCGCACGTCCAGCACGGCGCGCATGACCTCCGAGACGGCGATCAGCCCGGCGTTGGCCTCGTGCAGCCGCACGCCGCCGGACTCGGCCAGCAGCAGCACGGCCGTGGGCCGGTCGCGCAGCGCGCGCCGCAGCAGGCCCACGAGCTTGGCGCCGTGCACCTCGCCCACGCCGCCGCCCATGAATTCGCCCTCCTGCGCGGCCACGAAGATGGGCCGCCCGCCCAGCGTGGCGCGGCCGACGGCCACGCCGTCGTCGAAGGCCGAGGGCACGCCCAACTGCGCCAGGTGCGGGCTGGTCACGCGCTCGGCCGGCGGCAGCCATTCATGGAAGCTGCCGGGATCCAGCAGGTGGGCCAGGCGCTCGCGCGCGCTGCATTCCGCGTAGCTCAGACTCATGGCCGCGCTCCCGGTAGTTCAGCCACGGCCTGGTCGAGCCGCAGCCCCACCACGGCGGGCGTGGCGCCCATGTCGTTGATGGCGATGCGCACGCCGGCCAAGGCGTGGCGCGCATGGAAGTCGTCCAGCACCGCCTGCCAGATCGGGCCGAAGCCGCGTGCCGATGTCTCCACGCGCACCGAGCAGCCGGTGCCGCTGTCGGGCTCCAGCAGCACCTCGAGGTTGCCAGAGCCGACCACGCCGACCAGCACGGGGGCGAAGGGGCCGGCGGCGCGGCCGCCGGGGAAGGAAAAGTCCAGGGTTTCGAGCCCTGCGGGAATGTCGCTCATGGGGTGCCTCCTACCAGTTCCGGAATCTCTTGGGCGGCTGGTACAGCCCACCCGACGCGCGCACCAGGTCGCGCATGCTGCGCGCGGCCAGCAGGTTGCGCGTGGCATCGCGCGGGTCGATGCCCAGGTCCTGCGGGCGGTGGATCACGCCGCGGTCGCGCAGGTTCTCCACCGCGCGCCGGTCGCGGGCCAGGCCCACCGCGGTATAGCCCGCCACGCCGCGGATGGCCTGTTCGCGCTCTTCATCGCTGCGGCACAGCAGCAGGTTGGCGATGCCTTCCTCGGTGAGGATGTGGGTCACGTCGTCGCCGTAGATCATGATGGGCGGCAGCGCCATGCCGGCCTGCTCCTGCAGCGTCCAGGCGTCCAGCCGTTCCACGAACGCGGGCTGCATGTGCTCGCGGAAGGTCTCCACCATCTGCACCACGAGCTTTTGCCCGCGCGGCGTGCCGGCCGCGCCGGTGCGGCCCGCCCGCGCCTGCGCGCCCGCCTTGAGCCAGGCGGGGCTGGCATGGCGCCGCCCGCGCGCATCGGCCCCCATGTTGGGCGCGCCGCCGAAGCCCGCGATGCGCCCCAGTGTGGCGGTGGAGCTGTTGCCGTCCAGGTCGATCTGCAGGGTGGAGCCGATGAACAGGTCGCAGGCATAGTGGCCCGCGGCCTGGCAGAAGGCGCGGTTGCTGCGCAGGCTGCCGTCTGGGCCGGTGAAGAACACGTCCGAGCGCGCGCGGATGTAGTCCTCCATGCCCAGCTCGGAGCCGAAGGAGTGCACCGATTCCACCCAGCCGGCCTCGATGGCCGGAATCAGCGCCGGGTGCGGGTTGAGTGCCCAGTGCCGGGCGATCTTGCCCTTGAGGCCCAGCGACTCGCCGTAGGTGGGCAGCAGCAGTTCGATGGCGGCGGTGTCGAAGCCGATGCCGTGGTTCAGGCGCTGCACGCCGTACTCGCCGTAGATGCCCTTGATCGCCATCATGGCCATGAGCACCTGGATCTCGCTGATCTGCGCCGGGTCGCGCGTGAACAGCGGCTCGATGAAGTGCGGGCGCGGGGCCTGCACGACGAAGCTCACCCAGCCGGCCGGGATGTCCACGCGCGGCAGCGTGGTGGTGCGGCCGTCCACCATCTCGTTGACCTGTGCGATCACGATGCCGCCCGAGAAGGCCGTGGCCTCCACGATGGCGGGCGTGTCCTCGGTGTTGGGGCCGGTGTAGAGGTTGCCCTCGGCATCGGCCGCCTGCGCGGCGATCAGCGCGACCTGCGGCGTGAGGTCGATGAAGTAGCGCGCGAACAGCTCCAGGTAGGTGTGGATGGCGCCGATCTCGATGCGCCCGGCCGACACCAGCCGAGCGATGCGCGCGCTCTGCGGGCCCGAGAAGCTGAAATCGAGCCGCGAGGCGATGCCGTTCTCGAACACGTCCAGGTGCTGCGGCAGCGCCAGCACCGACTGCACCATGTGCAAGTGGTGCACGCGCGCCGGATCGACCTGCACCAGCGCATCGGCCAGGAAGTCGGCCTGCTTCTGGTTGTTGCCTTCGAGGCAGACGCGGTCGCCGGGCTCCAGCACGGCTTCGAGCAGCGTGCCGATGGCGGCGGCATCGACCCGTTTGCCGGCCAGCGGCATGCCGTGCGCAGCCAGCGCGCGGTCGGCCCGCGCGAGCCGGGCGGCGCGGCGGTCCGCGCGGGTGTTCCAGTCTCTGGGGTTCATGGGAGGTAGGGGTGGGTTGGAAGAAGGAAGGGTGGGGGCCTGCGGCCGGTCAGAGCACCACGAACAGCAGCCACACCACCACGGGTGCGATCAGTGTGACAGCGGCGCCATACACCATGAGCTGGCGGAAGAACACCTCGCGGTTCACGCCGCGCGCATTGGCCAGCACCAGCGCGCCGTTGGTGGAGAAGGGGCTCACATCGACGATGGTGGACGACACGGCCATGGCCGCGATGAACCCCACCGCGCCCACGCCGGCATCGCCCGAGCCGCCGCCCTGCAGAAACGGCACGGCCAGCGGGATCAGCGAGCCCAGCACTGCCGTGGACGAGGCGAAGGCCGAGATCACCGCGCCGACGAAGCACAGCAGCAGCGCCGCCATCAGCGGCGAGGTGAGCGCGGCGACGCTGTGGCCCACGAAGTCGATGGTGCCCATCTTGTCCATCACGCACACGAAGGTGCTGACGCCCACGATCAGCATGATCTCGGGCCACGACACCTGGCCGAGCGCGCGCTTTTGCAGGTTGGGCGCCATCAGCGTGAGCAACAGGCCGATGGTGATGGAGACGAAACCGATGTCCTGCTTGAAGAACAGCGTCAGCACGGCGAGGGTGAGCAGGCCGATGACGGTGACCGCCTGGTACCAGCGCGCACCCTCCGCTTGCGGCGTGGACGGGGCGGCGTTCATGAGCGAGTCGTCGGTCTGGGCGGCGGTGCGGCGTTCCTCGGCCAGGGAGTCGCCCTCGGCGTTGCCATAGACCTGGGCGCCGCCCTGGCCGTGGGCGACCTGCGGCAGGTCGAACGGGGTGTTGCGGGCGCCGGTGCGCTGGCGCGCCAGCTTCAGGCCGCCCATGGCCACGAACAGCGCCATGGCCACGGCTAGGTTCACCGCGAGGCTGGCCGCCATGGTGGCGATGGGGTTCAGCGGCAGGCCGGCCGTGGCCACGATCTTGTTGGTGATGCCGCCGTAGATGCTGATCGGCGAGAAGCCGCCGCCCTGCGCGCCGTGGATGACGAGCAGGCCCATCATCAGCGGGTTGATGCCGTACTTGGCCGCGAAGCCCAGCGCGATGGGCGCGATGATCGCGACCGCCGCCGGGCTGACGGCCCCCACGCCCGTGAGCGCCGCGGCGATGAAGAACATGATCCACGGGATCGCCGCGATGCGCCCGCGCACCGCGCGCACCGCCAGCTTGACCAGCCAGTCGATCGTGCCGTTGTTCTGCGCCAGCGCGAACAGGTAGGTGATGCCCACCAGGGTCAGGAACAGGTCGGCCGGAAAGCCCGCCATGATGGCCTTGGCATTCATGCCGGCCACGAGCGTGCCGACCAGGAAGGCCCCGACGAAGGCGATGACGCCCATGTTGATGGGCAGCACGGTGGCGATGACGAACATGCTGGCGAGCGCGCAGATGGATATCCAGTGGGAAGTCATTGAATTTGTCTCCTGTCCGTGGCGCCCCGCGGCGGCACAGGCCGGTGGCTGTGCTCATGGATGCGGGGCTTTGTTCTTGCAGGGGACGATACGCAGCCGGGCGGCGCGGATCAATGCCAGCGGCGTGCCGACACTTACGCTAATCGAAACGATCCAGGGTTACCCCGTAGGGTGGCAGCTGAGGCGGCTCAGGACAGCGCCGCCTTGGCGGTGCGGCAGACGGCCAGCAGGGCGAGCAGGTTGGGGTCGCGCTCGCGGGTGCGCAGGAAGTGCAGCGCGATGGTCTGGCGCATGCGGTAGCGCTGCTGCAGCGCGATGAGCCGCACGTTGGGCGGCAGCACGCCCCGCACCCGCCCGGGCAGGAGCGTGCAGCCCACGCCGCCGCTCACCAGGTTCATCAGCGAGAAGATGTCCTCGGTCTGCATCACCACGTCGGGGGTGAAGCCGGCCACCCGGAACGTCTCCATGAATCCCTGGTAGGTCACGAAGCCTTCCGTGAGGCTGACGAAGCGCTCGCTGGCGCAGGCGGCCAGGTCGATGGGCTCGTCGGGCGGGTAGGGCGAGTCGGCCGGCGCGGCGAAGTGGATGTCGTCCTCGAACAAGGGCTCACACTCGAGGTCGGGCATATCGCCGGACGACCCCATCAGCGCGGCGTCGATGGCGCCGTTGCGCAGTTTTTGCCGCAGGTCGGCGTCCGAGCCCAGCACCAGTTCGGTCTGCAGTTCGGGCAGGCGCCGCTTCATGCCCATCACGAGGGTGGGCACCGTGCGGCTGGTCAGCGAATAGAGCGATCCGATGCGGATGCGGTCGGACGAATACCCGGCCACCGCCCGCGTGGAGCGGATGCCCTCGGACAGCGTGCCTAGCAGCTCGCGCGCGACCTCCGCCAGGTGGTGTGCGGCCTCGGTGGGGTGCAGGTGCCGGCCTTCGTGGCGGAACAGGGGGCAGCGCAGCGCGTCCTCCAGCGAGTGCAGGGCGCGGTGCACGCTGACCGCGCTGATGTCCAGGCTCTCCGCCGCGCGCGCGAGGTTGCCGGCCTCCAGGAAGACCCGCAGGATGTGCAGCTTGCGAAGGGTGATGTCGTCATCGGGACGGTGGGGCATGGCCATGCGGTGGGGGCTCGATCAGAATTCGTGCTGGGCCGATTGCAGCACATTGCGCGGCCGCTTTTGCAAAACCATCCACTGGCCCGCGGGGCCCACAGGAGAGAGAAACCCATGGCAATCGATTTCAAGGGCCGCGTGGCCATCGTGACGGGCGCGGGCGGCGGCCTGGGCCGCCAGCATGCACTGGCGCTGGCGGCGCGGGGCGCGAAGGTGCTGGTCAACGACCTGGGCGGCGCGGTGGACGGCAGCGGCGCGGCCGTGGGTGCGGCGCAGGCCGTGGTGGACGAGATCCGCGCGGCCGGCGGCGAGGCGCTGGCCAACGGCGCCTCGGTGACCGACTTCGCGGCCGTGCAGGGCATGGTGCAGCAGGCCGTCGATGCCTGGGGCCGCGTGGACATCCTGGTCAACAACGCCGGCATCCTGCGCGACAAGTCCTTCGGCAAGATGGACATGGACGATTTCCGCCTCGTGGTGGATGTGCACCTGATGGGCGCGGCCCACTGCTGCAAGGCCGTGTGGGCGCACATGGTGGCGCAGCAATACGGCCGCATCGTGATGACGACCTCGTCCACCGGCCTGTACGGCAACTTCGGTCAGGCCAACTACGGCGCCGCCAAGCTGGCGCAGGTCGGGCTGATGCAGACGCTCGCCATCGAAGGGGCCAAGCACGGCATCCACGTGAACGCGCTCGCGCCCACCGCCGCCACCCGCATGACCGAGGGCCTGATGCCCGAGGAGGTGCTGGCCGCCCTCAAGCCCGAGGCTGTGGTGCCGGCCATGCTGGTGCTGGCGCACGAAAGCGCGCCCACGCGCACCATCCTGTGCGCGGGCGCCGGCACCTTCGAGGCGGCGCACGTCACGCTCACGCAGGGGGTGCATCTGGGCATCGGGTCCGATGTTCCCGAGCAGCTCGCCGCGCGCCTGGCCGAGGTGACAGACCGCACCGGCGAACAGGTGCCGCAAAGCGGGGCGGCCCAAGGGACCAACGAGGTGCGGCTGGCCCAGCAGCGCTGAGCGTCCGGGGCCCGCGTCGCGCCGCGCCGGCGTTTCAGCGCACCGGCTCGGCCGCGAGCGCCTCGCGCAGGATGCGACGGATCTCCAGGATCGCCCGGGGGTTCTCCTGCACGCTGTGGTGCGAGGTCAGCACCAGTTCCGACTCGGCACCCGCCAGGTGGGCGCTGCCGTAGGGCACGATGCCATCGCTCGACTGCGCCAGAGGGGTGCCCGGGTCTTCGCGGCCCATGATGGAGTGGTAGCGCACGCGCGGGCCGATCGGCAGGTCGGCGGCGGCGCGCACGAATGGGTCGGTGTCGGCCAGGTTGTCGATGCTGTTGGGCAGACGCGGCGGAACGCCCCCGGACGAGGGCTGCGTGGCCTGTGCCCTGGCCAGCGTGCGGGTCGCATCGCCGAAGCGCTCCAGCACGGCCAGCGGCAGCGTCACCATGTTGGCCAGCCAGCGCGAGAGGGTCTTGTTGGCGAACGGCGTGCCCCGGTGGGGCGCGGCGATGAAGACCGCCCGGCTCACCTGGGGCATGGGGTGGAACACCAGGAAGGGGCCGAGGTCCTCGCGCAACCGGGCCTGGTCTTCCGGGGGCAGCACGGGGCGGCCGATGACCTCGTCCCACAGCGTGTCGCCGGATTCGGACACCAACAGCCGCGCCAGCACGCCCCCCATGCTGTGGCCGACCAGCACGATGTCGCGCGATGCGCGCGCCGTGCCGGCGGGATCGAAGTGCGCCAGCGTCTGCACCAGGGCCTCCCGGATGTCGTGCTGGTTGAGGGCCAGCGGTGCATTGGTGGGGTAGTACACCTGCCACACCTGGTAGGCGTCCCGCAACTGCGCATCGCCCAGGACCTCGTTGGCCACGTTGATCCAGGCCTCGGGGCTGCTGGCCAGCCCGTGCAGCATGACGATGGTGCGGCGGTTCGGGTCATAGGGCTGCATGAGGTGGATGCGCGGCGCGTCCAGCCGGTCGCTCCAGCCCAGCAGCGTGCGCATGGCCTGCGTGGCGAAGCCCGAGCGGGCCAGCCACAGGCCGTACCCCGCGGTGAAGTTGCCTGCCAGCGGCACCTGCTGCCCGCCCAGTTCCACCCGCGCTGTGTGGTAGGGGTCGTAGATCGCCACCTGCACCTCCTGCGTGCGCAGCACTTCGCCCAGCGTCTTGCCGGGAAACCGCAACAGCGCGGTGGCCGCGGGGTAGGGCATTTCCTTGAACGGTGCGGGCGTTTGCTCGCCCGGCTCGGGCACCGACGCCGCCACCAGTTCCGTGCCGAAGCCGTCTCGCCGGTAGGTGTTGCGAACGCCGGAAAACCGCAGCGTGGTGGCCGGGATCAGTTCCTCGGGCAGCGGGGCGTCGCTGGGCAGGCGAATGTCCGAGGCGTTGCTGGAAATCCGCCAGGCGCCGAGGGTGCGCGCCTCGTCCGACCGGCGCCCTTCGGCGCGGTAGCGCTGGAACAGCAGGGACACCACGCGCTGCGTGGCGAAGTTGTAGTAGTCGCGTACCTGCGTCTGCCGGTCTTCGAAGGCGCGCTCGCCGGGGGAGCGCTGCGTGAAGAACAGATAGGCCCAGGCGTAGCGGGCCGACTCCATCCAGGCATCGAGCGCCTCGTCCTGCGGCAGTGGCGCGCTGCGGTCGCGTTCGCCTTCAAGGCCCACCTGCAGCCAGACCTCGGCCAGCGCCGACAGGCGCTGCTCCTCGCTGATGCCGTTCGAGGCGGCCAGCTGGTTGCGGCAGTCGGCCAGGTCGTCCGCACAGGTGTCGGCATCGCTGCCGATCACGCGCAGCACCTCTTCGGTGGCCTCGCTGACCCGGCCGCTGGTGAGCACGTCGCCGCGCCGTTGCGACAGGTATTCGCGCGGCGACATCGACGACACCGTCACCCCCGCGCAGCCGCACAGCACGGCCGCGGCGCACAGCGCGGCGAGCCCTCGCAATACCGACCAGGGTGTGCGGCGCGGGGCAGGGGACCAGGTGCGGTGGAACGGCGACGGGGTGGTTGGCGACATGGGGTGGGCCGGGCGGCGACGGGGTGGCCGATGTTACCCGGCAGCCCCGCGAATGGGGCGCTGCCTGACGCCGCGTTGCGCAGTGCTGCGTTACGCTTGCCGGCTTATGAGGATCTCTCCGGAACACCGCCTGCGGGCCGCCTTGCGCGTGGCGCTGAGCCACTATGTCTTCAACGGCCTGTCGGTGGCCTTCGGCCTGCTGCTCATTTCGGCCGGGGTGCACGGTTGGCTGGGCGCGGCGGCGGCCGCCTCGGCGTCGGTCGGGGTCATCGTCACCGCGCCGCCCGACCTGCCCGGCCCGGCGCGGGGCAAGTTCTGGCAGATGCTGCCGGCGCCCCTGCTGGGCGTGCCGCTCTTTTTCGGGGTGCAGATGCTGCACCCTTCGGAGCTGGCCCTGGGACTGCTGATCGTGCCGGCCAGTTTCGTCGCGTTCCTGGCCATGGCCTGGGGCAAGCGCGGCGTGCCGATCGCGGTGGCCGTGATGTTCTCCATGGTGTTCTCCATGGCCGTGCCGCCCACGCCGGGCGTGGACCCGCTGACGGCGGCGCTGGCCACCACCGGGCATTTCGCGCTCGGGGCGGCTTTGTACGTGCTGTATTCGGTGGTGGCCAACCATGCGCTCAATGCGCGCTACCGCGTGCAGTCGGTGGCGGATGCGCTGCTGGCGCTCGCTGCGCTGATGCGCGTGCAGGCACGGCAATTCACGCCCGTCGATCTGCAGGGACCGCCCGCGCCCGCTTTGGCGGGGGCCTTGCTGCACCGGCAGGCGGCCCTGGCCGAGCAGTTGCAGGCCGCGCGCAACATCGTGCTGGAGTCGCCCCGCACGCCGCGCCGCCAGCGGCTGGCCGGCATGCTGCTGCTGGTGCTGGAAATGCGCGACCACCTGCTGGCCTGCGAGCTGGACCTGGACACGCTCAAGGCCCACCCTGGCCATGCGCCCGTGGTGGTCGGGCTGCGCGACGTGCTGCACCACGTGGCCGACGAGATGGAGCGCCTGGCCGACGCCATGCTCATCGGCCGCAGGCCCACCGCCTTCGCCGACCACCGGCCCCACCTGGCGGCCCTTCGCTGGGAGGAGGCACCCCAGCCCCAGCCCGGGCCCGAGGGCGCCAACCCATCGCCCCGCCTGCTGGCGCGCGGGCTGGCGGACCGCATCGGCCACATCAATGACGAGGCGCTGCGCATGATCGCCCTGGCCCGCGGCGAGGCCGAGCCCAACCTGGCCGTGGTGCGCGCGAACTGGCAGATGTTCGTGAGCCCCACCGCGTGGTCGTGGCATCCATTCAACGGCCTGTGGCGCTGGGATGCGCCGCCGCTGCGCCACGCCATCCGCGCGGCACTGGCCATGGGCGTGGGCTATGCGGTGGCGCAGGCGCTGCCCTGGGGCACGCACGCCTACTGGATCCTGCTGACCATCGTGGTGGTGCTGCGCGGCAGCCTGGCGCAGACCCTGGAGCGGCGCAACAGCCGCGTGGCCGGCACGCTGCTGGGCTGCGTGCTGGCGCTCGCGCTGCTGTCCATGCACCCCACGGCACTGGGGCTGATCGTCGCGCTCACGCTGGCGCAGGCCGTAGCCCATGGCTTTGCCGTGCGGCGCTACCTCATCACCGCGGTGGCGGCCACGGTGCTCGGGCTGGTGCAGTCGCACATGCTGCATGCGGGCAGTAGCACGGCCTTCGCGCTGTTCGAGCGGCTGGCCGATACCCTGATCGGCACCGGCGTGGCCTGGGCGTTTTCCTATGTGCTGCCCTCTTGGGAGCGCACGCAGATCCCCGCCCTCGTGTCGCGCACCCTGGCCGCGCAGGCGCTGCATGCGCGCGAGGCGCTGGCCCTGGGGCAACTGCAGGCGGTAGACAACGCGCCCGAGCTGGCCTGGCGATTGGCGCGGCGCGAAGCCTACGACAGTCTCTCGGCCCTGGTGCAGGCCACGCAGCGGTCGCTGTCGGAGCCGCGCGCCGTGCGCCCGCCGCTCGAACCCCTGGAGCGGCTGCAGGTGCACTGCTACCAGTTGCTGGCCCAGCTCACGGCCGTGAAGACCATGCTGCTGCTGCGCCGCGGCCACCTGGAGCCCGAGCGGTTGCAGGCGCCACTGGCCACCACGGCCGAGGCCATCGGCAACGCCCTGTCCGCGCCGCGTGCGGCGGCGGATGCCGCCATGCCCCCGCGCGTCTCGCCCGGCCCCGAGCCGCTGCCCGACCCGTTCGATGCCCAGCTCGGCCCGTGGCTGCTGCGCCGCCTGGGCTTGGCGGTGGGGCTGGCCGAGGAACTGCGCAGTGATGCGGACCAGGTGCGGCAAAGCATGAATACGAAGGCGCCGGACGCGCAACCTATGGCCAAACGCAGCGCCTGAGGGTGGCCGAGGGCGCGGCCTAGGTGTGAAGCGTCAAGAGGTTCTTTCTTGAAAAGCTGAGTCTGGACATAGGAGAGAAGCCTCCAATGCCGCTGTGCGGACGATGCCAGTTGTAGTGGTGCTGCCAGCTTGCCAGGGCGGCAGTTCGATGGGCCGAGTTCTGGTAGGTCCAGCCGTAGGCCCACTCACGCAACGCGGACTGGATGAACCTCTCGGCCTTGCCATTGGTCTGCGGTCGGTAGGGCCGCGTGAAGCTGTGCTTGATGCCCAGCGCGATGCAGGTTGCCTTGAACTCACGCGAACGGAACGCCGGACCATTGTCCGTCAGCAGTCGCTGCACGGTGATGCCCAGGCGGGCGTAATAGGCCACGGCATTGCGCAGGAACAGGACTGCCTGTGCCTGCTTCTCATCGGGATGCATGGCGGTGAACGCCAGTCTTGCGTGGTCATCGATGGCCACGAACAGCGTCTCCCAGCCTGCACCATCGACAGAGTCGCGTCGGTTGCCCGTGACGCGGTGGCTGGGCCGCACGATGCGACCGAGCTTCTTGGTGTCGATGTGCAGCAGATCGCCGGGCGCTTGGTGCTCGTAGCGCACGACAGCCTGGGCGGGCTCCAGGTCACTCAACCTGGACATGCCCGCTCGCGCCAGAACGCGGCTGACCGTGGACTCCGAGACCCCCACGCTGCGTGCGATGCGAGCCTGCAGCATTCGGCGTTTGCGCAGCTCGAGGATGAGCAACGCCTTGCCTGCATCGATGGCCCTGGGCGAGCGCATGGGCCTGGAAGATGCATCGGCCAAGGCAGCTTCCCCGCCTGCCAGATAGCGGCCCAGCCACTTCCTGGCCGTTGGCGCGGTGACGCCTTGCGTGGCTGCGGCTCGCACGGCATCCAAGCCTTGCAGCGTCATCTGCTTGACCATCTCGAGTCGGCGGGCAAAGGTAAGTCGGGCATGCTGATGGGTGTTCATCCGGTTGGGTGTCCTGAGTGGATTG
Organism: Acidovorax sp. SUPP1855; assembly: GCF_030158955.1. Taxonomy (NCBI): domain Bacteria; kingdom Pseudomonadati; phylum Pseudomonadota; class Betaproteobacteria; order Burkholderiales; family Comamonadaceae; genus Acidovorax; species Acidovorax sp. SUPP1855. Next base: position 197,188 of record NZ_BQXI01000004.1, read on the forward strand.
GGTGTTTGGCGACTTCCAGTCTCTCAAACCCAATCCGGATGAACACCGGATACAACCTATTGGAGCTTCACACCTAGGGAACGCGCTCAGTCCCGGTGGGCCTGGATCTCGCCTTCCTCGTCGCCTTCGGGCACGGTGGGCAGGCGCGCTTGCGCAGGCGCGGCTGCCGTGGCCTTCCATTGCCCGGCCGGCTCCACCTCGTGGCCGGGGTCCGCGCGCAGCACGGGCTCGTACAAGATCCACTGCGCTACCGTGCGCATGGCTTCGGCGCCCCGGTTGTTCTGGCGCTTCAGAAAGAAGTCCAGGCCTCGCTCGCGCAGGATCTTGGCCTTTTCGCGCAGCAGCAGCAGGGTGGGCTCCCACAGTTCGTCCTTCACCACCAGGTCGTCGAAACCCTGCGCATGCCCCTGGGCTTCCCGCAGGCGCGTGGCTCCCTGCTCCCGGCACAACGCGGCCTGCTTCATGTGCGCCACCCCTTCGTCCCGCCGGCGCGCCATCACCGGCGACCGGCCGGTCTTGCCCATCGCCTTGCGCTGCATGCGCGCTGCGGCCTGTTCCAGGTGCTCCGCTGCGGCGGCCGTCTGGTCCGCCTCCAGCGCCGTGCGGGCCTGCTTGAGGTGCGCGCGGGTGGAGCGCAGGTCCATGCCGGCCGCCTCGAATTCCGTGGCCGCGCTTTCGTATTCCGTGCAGGCCGCCTCGAACTTCGCCTTGGCGGCTTCGCCATCCATGCGGGCGAGTGCACGGAACATGTCCAGCGCGGGGGCGGCGGGCGCCTTCATCGCCTTGTCGGCGAACATGGCCGCCAGGCCGTTGCCCTGTGCGAACGCCTGGGTCTGCTCCATGAAATGTTCGAGCTGCAGTTCGGACGCGACATGCTTCAAGTCGTCGTCCACCGCAGCGCCCAGCTTGCCCACCCCGTAGGCCGACCAGCTGTCCCACTCGTCGCGCACGAGCTGCTGGAACACGTCGAACTCCGAGACATCGGTGGCGCGGTCGCTGCGCATCGGGTCGATCTCGTCGTCGAACACGAACAGCGTGCAAAAGTGGGTCACGGCCTTGGAGACCAGCTCCCGGCCGTAGCTGGCATCCAGCAGCCCCAGGCTGCCGCTGGCCTTCTGACGCGGGCCGTTCTTCGGATCGTCCTGCACGGATTCCGCGAACTGCACTCCCAGCGTGGCGCGCCCCGACACCTCCACCTTCATCTGGGCCGTGGCCTCGCGGTAGATGGTGGTCATGTAGCCGGCGACGGTGGTGCGGGTCTGGCCATTGTCCTGCCGGGATTTGACGCCCACGCCGGCTGACACGCCGGCCCGCCGCCCCTTGCCCGCCACCTCGCCCACCCGCACGCCCGCGCTGAGCGACACGTTGGTCTCGGTGCCCATGCTGCTGCGCTGCGCGTCGTCGATGAGCCCCATGCTCAGCTCGGGGTGGTGGGCCAGCAACTCCCGCATCCAGTCCCGGCGGGCCGGCTGGCCGTCCCCGGTGGGGGCCGCCATGTCGAACAGATGCTCCATCGCGTCGATGAACTGCGCGTCCAGCTGGGGCTCGAGGTTCTTGGTGAGCCGGGGCATGCGCATCTGCACGCCGTTCTCCACACCCCACTCGCCGCGCCAGCGCCAGTCGGCCCCGCCGGTCACGCCGAAGCTGGCCTGATCGGTGTCCATCGCGACCGAGTAGCCGGTGTTCACCCCGGCACCGGCCTGTACCTGGTTGGTGGACTGGGACGTGATCTGCAGGTACATGCCGGTGCGGCCGCGGTAAAGCTCCAGGATGCGGTCCTCGTTGTGCTGCACCCCGCCGATGAGCTTGACGCCCAGGCCCATGGCACTGGTAATCGCCACGGCGGCCGACAGCGGGCCGACGTTGGCGCCGTAGGTCTTTTGGCCCAGCATTTTCACCCGGTCGCGCCATTCGAGGTGCTCGGCCACATCGCGCAGCAGGTTTAACAGGGCCCGGCTGTTGGTGGCGTTGGCCGGGTCTCCGCCGTGCAGCAGGTTGAGGGCCTTGTACATGGCGACATGGAATGCATTGCCCTGTGCCTGCGCATGCTCCATATCGGCCGTGTTCGAGGGCGGTGCGGACGTGGCCGCTGCCGTGGTTGCTTCTGTTGCTTCTGCCAGGGTTTCGCTCAGCAGCGCGTGCTGCAGCAAGGCGAGGGCTTGCACGCCGGTGTGGGGCTCGGCGCGCAACCGGTCCCATGCGGACCGCATTGCCGGGGATTCGATGGCCGTGGTGACTTCGCCGCCACGGCGTGCGGTTTTTTTCGCCGCGGCGCGCCGCTCGGCATCGCATTGCGCCCGGATGCCGTCCAGCATGGATCTGTCCAGCACCATGGACGCCCGCGCCGTGCCCTCGGGTGCCCAGCGGATCTTTTCGGCGATGGCCTTCCAGGCCAGCTCGGATTCGGAGGGCACCTGCGTCGCCGGCTGCTGCGCGCGCAGCGCGATGAGGTATTGGGTGAGGTGGTCTGCCGCGTTTTCCAGTTCTTCTTCCGCCCTTCGGGTGGGGGTGGGTAATGCGGTGGCCGACGCTACCTCCAGGGCCTGGGGCAGTGAGCGCAGCGGGTTGATCTTCTGGCCCCGTTTGCTTTTGGCGGTGGGGGATGCTGCAGCCCGGCCACCGGTGTCGGCTGTGTCATCGATGTCGTGCAGCCAGTCGGCGATTTTCTGCAGATGCTGGTTGGCACGGTCGTAGGCCGAGCCCTTGGCGTTGCTGCGGTAGTTGTTGCGGATGGCGTTGTAGGCCGCGCGTTGATCGTCGGTGCAGGCCGCCAGCGCTTTGACCGGGTCGGCCGCGTGCAGGGCCGTGCGGGCGGCATGGGAGGCCGCGGCCAGCCATTCACGCAGCTCCGGGGGGGTGGCAGACCGCAGCTCCGCCTCGGCGTGCAGCGCCCGGCGGGCCATATGGCGCCGGGTGTGGTCAGGCATGCCTTCGGTAGCCGGTGCCATCAGGTGGCCCAGCGCCTGGGTGCCGCGCGGTATGCGGGCCAGCAGGTCCACCATGCTCTGGCTGGCCGCGTCTAGGGGCGGATGCGTGCCGCGGCCAGCGGCCGGTTCGGGCAGCAATGTGCCCCAGGTGTGCACGCGCAGGGTTTTCAGGGTTTGCAGCGCGACCGACGCATCGCCCCCGCTGGTGTCGGCCAGGGCCTTGATCGTCGCCGTGAGGACCCCTGCGGGTACCACGGCTTCGGCGCCGTGGCGGGTGGGGTCGATGGTCTTCACCCAGTCGCGGAGCGCCTCGCGCAGGGCCTCGATCTCGGGCGAGCTTCGGTACACCTCGAAGCCGGGCAGGCGCCGCAGCTGCAGGTCGATGACCTCGCCATAGGTCTTTTGCAGGGCTTCGGTCGCGATCCGGTGGCGGCGCTGGGCGTGCTCCAGCTGCACCTCGGCCTCCTTGCGGCGCTGGGCCAGGGCCGGCTGCAGCGACTTCAGGTCGGCGGCGCCGGCTTCGAACTCGAACATTTCTCGCGCGGCGGTCTGGGCCAGTCGCTGGGTGTGTTCCAGCGCGGCGTCCTTGTCCTGGCTGCGCAGCACCAGTTCGGCGTGCTTGTCGGCTTGCCGGCTTTTCAGTGCCTGCAGTGCCTCGATGTGCTCGGCCAGCCCGTCCAGCTCGCCACGGCGGCTGCCGCCCGCCTCTTGGCTGTCTGCGCGCAAGCGCTCGAGCGCCTGGTCCAGCCGCTGCTGCGTGGCCTGCAGTTCCTTTTGCGCGGCGGCTTGCTGCGCATGCAGCGCGGCCTGCCAGATGGCCAGGGATTTCTTTTCGCTGGTGAGCTGGTGCGCCTGGTCGGCCATGTGCGCGGCCCGCTGGCCGCGCAAGCCGGCCTCGGTGGCCTGGTGCGCTTCGTGGTGCTGCACCAGCCGTTCCATCGCGATGGCTTTGTCCACGGCGATCTGGGCCAGCCGCACGGTTTCGCCGGCCTTCATCTGGCCGGCCAGCACCGGCGCCACGCTTTCCCACTGGCCGCGGCTGCGCGGCGGGATGCGCGAGGGGTCCTGCGGGGTGTTCTGGTAGCGGAGCATTTCCTCGATGGGCTTCGGATTGCCCCGCGCCATGCCGAAGCAACTGCCCACCTTGTTCGCCAACTGGCCCAGCACCGATCGGGGCTTGCGCGGGGGCATGGCCGCGGCATCGGCGGCGGGCAGCGGCTGCGCGAGGTACTTGCGCGCCGCCCGGCCCGCGTCGTACAGGGGCGACAGCAGTTCGTTCTGCGCGGCCCGCGGGTCGAGCTGGTGCAGCTTGTGGTGGGCCTGCTTGTGGCTGGCCGGCGCACCGGCGTGGGCACTCGATGTCGAGTTGCCGGGCACGCCTGCGGACGAGGTGGTGGGACGCACTGAGAATTTGGGCATGGTGTCCAGTCTTTCATGGGCGTCGTGTGCGTTCCACGGGCAAGGGGTTGCCTGGGAACAGTGGCTGGACCGGGCGCATTGCACGCCCTGCGTTGGCTGGCCACGACACGCGCGATGGTGCAATGCGGCACCCGGGGCCGCGGGCCTGCCTGCGAAGGGCGGTGCAGCCGGGCGAAGCCAAGGTCTTGATCTGGCGCGCCAGCGAGAGTGTGCCGGCCGTGCTAAGTTCCGGGCCGAACCGACGATCAGGTTATAAAGAAACGACCAAATGATGATGAGCCATCTGCAGCGGAAAATCCACGCGCAGCCCGCCAGCCGACTGGCTGGCATGCGCCGTGGCATCGAAAAAGAGGGACTGCGGGTGCTGCCCACGGGAGGGCTGGCGCTCACGCCGCACCCGGCGGCGCTCGGCTCGGCGCTGACCCATCCCCACATCACCACCGACTACAGCGAGTCGCAGATCGAGCTGATCACGGGCGCGCGCCTGGGTGTGCAGGAGTGCCTGGACGAACTCACCGAGATCCACCAGTTCGTCTACCGCAGCCTGCAGGCTTCGGGCGGCGAGATGCTGTGGCTGTCCAGCATGCCCTGCGGCCTGCCCACCGACGAGACCATTCCCCTGGCGCGCTACGGCTCGTCCAACGTGGGGCGCGCCAAGAGCGTGTACCGCATGGGGCTGGGCCACCGCTACGGCCGGCGCATGCAGACCATCTCGGGCATTCACTACAACTGGTCGCTGCCCGATGTGACCAGCGACGAATACTTCGCGCTGATCCGCAACTTCCGCCGCCATGCCTTCGTGCTGCTGTACCTGTTCGGCGCTTCGCCCGCGCTGTGCCCGTGCTTCGTGCAGGGGCGCGAGCACGGCCTGCAGCGCCTGGGCGGCGAGGCGCTCTACCTGCCGCACGCCACCTCGCTGCGCATGGGCCGCCTGGGCTACCAGAGCGATGCACAGGCCACGCTGGCGGTGAGCTACAACGGCCTGGACGGCTACGCCGCCTCGCTGCGCGAAGCCCTGAGCCGGCCATACCCCGCCTACGAGGCGCTTGGTGTGCGCAACCCCGGGGGCGAATACAACCAGCTGGGCACCAGCCTGCTGCAGATCGAGAACGAGTTCTACGGCACCATCCGCCCCAAGCGCACCGTGCGCTCGGGCGAGCGGCCCCTGAACGCGCTGCGCGACCGAGGCGTGGAATACGTCGAGGTGCGGCTGATGGACCTGGACCCGTTCGCGCCGCTGGGCATCGAGACCCAGACCATGCGCCTGCTGGACGTGTTCCTGCTGCACTGCCTGCTGTCCGACAGTCCGCCCGACACGCCGCAGGAGATCGCCGAGCTGCAGCGCAACCAGCACCTGACCGCCGAGCGCGGCCGCGAGCCGGGCCTGTTGCTGCAGCGCGCCGGGCGCGAGATTCCGCTGGCCGAATGGGGCGCGCAGGTGCTGGCCGAATGCGAGCCACTGGCCGCGGCGCTGGACGCCGCGCACGGCACCGGCGACTACGGCAGTGCGCTGGCCGATGCGCGGCGCCTCATGCAGCAGCCGCAGGCCACGCCGTCGGCCCGCGTGCTCGACCGCATGGCCGAGGCGCACGGCAAGAGCTTCAGCGCCTTCGCGCTGGAGCGATCGCAATGGGCGCGCGACACGCTGCTGGCCATGCCCTGGACCGAGGCGCAGCAGGCCCGGTTCGAGGCCGCCGCCGCGCAATCGGTGGCCGAGCAAAAGGCCATCGAAGCGGCCGACACCCTGCCTTTCGAGGCCTGGCGCGAGCAGTACATGGCGGTGCCCGTCCACGGTTGACACCCGCGCGGCCCGGGCATCCCCGGGACGGCCGCCCGCGCTGCGCGCTTAGCCCGGCTTGCGGGCCTGGGCCGCACTGCGGATGCCCTGCAGCGTGCCCGTGGGCGTGATGGCCTCCGGGTCCAGCAGGCAGTGCAGCACGCAGGGCAGGCCGCTGGCCCGGGCGCGTGCCAGCGCCGGGGCAAACTCCGCCGTCGTCTCCACCCGCTCGCCATGCCCGCCGAAGGCCGCGGCATACGCCTTGAAATCCGGGTTCTTCAACTGGGTGGCGCTCACGCGGCCGGGGTATTCGCGCTCCTGGTGCATGCGGATGGTGCCGTACATGGCGTTGTCCAGCAGCACCACGATGATGGGCAGGCCGTACTGCACGGCGGTGGCGAACTCCTGCCCGTGCATCAGAAAGTCGCCGTCGCCCGCGAACACCACCACCTCGCGCTGCGGCCACAGCCGCTTGGCCCCCACGCCGGCCGGCAGGCCGTAGCCCATCGATCCACTGGTGGGCGCCAACTGGCTGGCATAGGCGGTGAACGGCCAGAAGCGGTGCACCCAGGTGGCGAAGTTGCCCGCGCCGTTGCAGAAGATCGCATCGGCCGGCAGCACCTCGCGCAGGTGCCGCATGACCTCGCCCATCTGCAGCGGGCCCGGGATGCTGATCGGGTCCGGATCGCTCCAGGCCAGGTACTCGGCGCGGGCGGCCTGCGTGTGCGCCGCCCAGCGCACCGCGGCGGGCGGCTGCAGCGCGGCGAGTGCGTTGGCAAAGGCCTGCGGCGTGGCGTGGATGGACTGCGTTGCCTGGTACAGGCGGCCCAGTTCGTTGGCATCGGCATGCACATGCACCAGGGGCTGCGACGGCACGGGAATGTCGAACAGCTCGTAGCCCTGCGACGGAATCTCCGACAGGCGCCCACCCACCACCAGCACCAGGTCGCTCGCGCGGATGCGCGCCAGCAGCTTGGGGTTCACCCCCAGGCCCAGGTCGCCACCGTAGCTGGCATGGTCGGCCGGGAACAGCATCTGCCGGCGAAACGAGCAGTACACGGGCAGCGACCAGGCCTGCGCGAACGCGACGAAGTCCTGCACCGCCTGCTCTGACCACCGGCTGCCGCCCAGGATGGCGATGGGACGTTCGGCGGCTGCCAGGCGCTCGGCCAGTTCCTGCAGCGCGGCCGCGCCGGGGTGGGTTTCCGGCACTGTGTAGGGCAGGGCGTCGGCCACCTGCACGGCATCGGTCAGCATGTCCTCGGGCAGCGCCACCACCACCGGGCCCGGGCGGCCCGACGTGGCGACGTGGAAGGCGCGCGACACCAGTTCGGGCACGCGGCGCGCGTCGTCGATCTGCACCACCCACTTGGCCATGGTGCCGAACACGGCGCCGTAGTCCAGCTCCTGGAACGCCTCGCGGCCCAGCGCGCCGCGCGCCACCTGGCCCACGAACACGATGAGCGGTGTCGAATCCTGGTGCGCGATGTGGATGCCGGCCGAGGCATTGGTCACCCCTGGGCCGCGCGTCACGAAGCAGATGCCGGGCTGCCCGGTGAGCTTGCCCTGCGCCTCGGCCATCATGGCCGCGCCGCCCTCCTGGCGGCACACGGTGACGGCGATCTGCGCGTCGTGCAGGGCATCCAGCACGGCCAGGTAGCTTTCGCCCGGCACGCAGAAAAGCTGTTGCACGCCGTGCAGGATGAGCTGGTCCACGAGGACCTGGCCGCCGGTGCGGGGAGAAACGGTGGAAGTCATGAAGGCGTCGATCAAGGGCGTTGAAGGAGTGGAAACACGGCGGGCCGGCTCACCGCAGCGCCGCGCAGGCGTCCTGGATGCGCTGGCAGGCCATCTGCAGCTGGGCCATCGAGGTAGCGTACGAGATGCGAAAGTACGGCGCTAGCCCGAAATACGTGCCCGGCACCACGGCCACCTCGTACTCGGCCAGCAGGTACTGGCAAAAATCCACGTCGGTCTTGAGCAGCGCGCCGCCCGGTGTGGTGCGACCCAGCGTGCCGGCGCAGCTGGCATAGGTGTAGAAAGCGCCCTCGGGCGTGCGGCAGCGCAGGCCGGGCGCCTGGTTCAGCGACTGCACCACGAAGTCGCGGCGGGCCTGGAAGTCCGCGCAGCGCTCGGCCACGATGGCCTGCGGCCCGGTCAGCGCCTCGATGGCCGCCGCCTGGCTGATGGAGGAGGGGCACGAGGTGCATTGGCTCTGCACCACCGCCATGGCGGCGATCAACTCGCGCGGGCCGCCGGCGAAGCCGATGCGCCAACCCGTCATCGCATAGGCCTTGGACACGCCGTTCACCGTGAGGCAGCGGCTTTTCAGGCGCGGCTCCAGCGCGGCTGGCGTGGCGAAGGCCGCGCCGTCGTACAGGATGTGCTCGTAGATGTCGTCCGACAGCAGCCACACCTGCGGGTGGCGCAGCAGCACGTCCAGCAGCGGGCGCAACTGCGCGGCGGTGTAGGCGGTCCCGGTGGGGTTGGAGGGCGAGTTGAGCAGCAGCCAGCGCGTGCGCGGCGTGATGGCGGCCTCCAGCGCGGCCGGCGTCAGCCGAAAGCCGTCCGCCTCGGTGCACGGCACGGTGACCGGCACGCCGCCCGCGATCGTCACCACGTCGGCATACGAAGACCAGTAGGGCGCGGGCAGGATCACCTCGTCGCCCGGGTCCAGCGTGGCCATGAACGCGTTGTAGAGCACCTGCTTGGCCCCCGTGCCCACGGTGATCTCGGCCAGGGCGAAGTCCAGGCCGTTGTCCCGCCGGAACTTCTCGCGCACCGCCTCCTTCATCGCCGGGCTGCCGTCCAGCACCGTGTAGCGGGTCTCTCCGCGCGCCAGCGCCCGGCGCGCCGCCTCCAGGATGTGGTCGGGCGTGTCGAAGTCGGGCTCGCCCGCACCCAGCACGATCACCGGCCGGCCCGAGCGCTTGAGCGCGTTGGCATGGTCCGTGATGCGCAGGATGGGCGACACGCCCAGCGCCGCGATGCGCCGCGCGGGCGTGAACGCGCCAGGCGGGACTGCGCCATTGGCAAGGGCGGTGGGCAGGGTGGCGGTCATTTGAGGTAGGCCTCCAGCGGCTTGTCGTTGGGCGCCGCGATCAGTTGCCGCAGCGTGCCGCTCATGGGCAGGTTCAGGCTCAGGTTGCGCGGCGGGATGGGGCTGGTGAACCACTTGGCGTAGATCTTTTCCAGCTCGCCCGTCTGCATCAGCCGCACCAGCACGCCGTCCACCCCGGCCTTGAATGCGGGGTCGTCCTTGCGGAACAGCAGCGCGATCGGCTCCGATCCCATCGCCTCGCCCGCGATGCGGTAGGCCGCCGGGTCCTTGGAGGTGGCGATGGCGCCCGCCAGCAGGTTGTCGTCCAGCACGAAGGCATCGGCGCGGCCCGACTCCATCAGCAAAAAGCTCTCCTGGTGGTCCTTGCCCAGCAGTGTCTTGATGGGGGCGCCCAGCGCGCGCTCCTGCTTGCGCAGCATCTGCACGGCGGTGGTGCCGGCCGACGCGGCCACGGTGCGTCCGCCCAGTTGGCTGACCGAGTTCAAATCCGAATCTGCGCGCACCGCCATGCGCACCTCGCTCACGTAGGTGGTCACGGCAAAGGCCACCTGCTGCTGGCGCGCCGTGTTGTCGGTGGTGGGCCCGCAGCCGATGTCGATGGTGCCGTTCTGCACCAGCGCCAGCGTGTTCTGCGCGGTCACCGCCATGTATTCGAGCCGGGCCTGCGGTGCGATCTCCTTCATCACGCGCTCGCACAGCTCCACGTGGTAGCCCACGAACTTCTCGTTCGCGCCCAGGGCGTAGGCCATGGGCGGCGAGGCCTCGCGCACCCCCAGCACCACCTTGCCGGCGGCCTTGATCTTCTCCAGCGTGGGCTGCTGCGCCGATGGGTTGGCGGGCGGTGCGGACGCCTGCGCGGCGGCTGCGCCGCACCAGAAAAAGGCCGCAGCGGCCGTGGCCGCGCCAGCCAGGGCCTTGAGGTGGAATGCCATGGGTGCTTGTCTCCTGTGGGGATGGGCTGGGCCCGTGGGGGCCCAGGCCGGGGGGCCGTGGCGGCGGGGGATCCGGTGCGCCGCGGCCGATCGCTCAGTCGGCGATGTCGAAGGTCACGCCCTGCGCCAGAGGCAGAGCGGTGGAGTAGTTGATGGTGTTGGTCGCGCGGCGCATGTAGGCCTTCCAGCTGTCCGACCCCGCCTCGCGGCCGCCGCCGGTCTCCTTCTCGCCGCCGAAGGCCCCGCCGATCTCGGCGCCGCTCGGGCCGATGTTCACGTTGGCAATGCCGCAGTCCGACCCCGCGGCCGACATGAACTGCTCGGCCTCGCGCACGTTCAGCGTGAAGATCGACGACGACAGGCCCGCGCCCACTGCGTTATTCATGGCGATCGCCTCCTCCAGCGTGCCGTAGCGCACCACGTACAGAATGGGCGCGAAGGTTTCGTGCAGCGCCGGGCCTTCGTGCTTTGGCAGCTCCACCAGCGCCGGGCGCACGTAATACGCCTCGCTGCCCGCGATGTCCTCCACCCGGTCGCCACCGTGCACCGTGGCGCCCAGCGCGCGGCTTTGCGCCAGCGCCTTCTGCATGCCCTCGAAGGCCGGCCGGTCGATCAGCGGGCCCACCAGCGTGCCGGGTGTGCGCGGGTCTCCCACCTGCACGCTGGCATACACCTTGGCGAGCTGGGGCACCAGCTGGTCGTAGATGCTCTCGTGCACGAACAGCCGGCGCAGCGTGGTGCAGCGCTGGCCCGCCGTGCCCATGGCCGCGAAGGCGATGCCGCGCAGCGCCAGGCCCAGGTCGGCGGTGGGCGCCACGATGGCCGCGTTGTTGCCGCCCAGCTCCAGGATGCCGCGCGCAAAGCGGGCCGCCAGGCGCGGGCCCACGGCCCGGCCCATGGCGGTGGAGCCCGTGGCCGACAGCACCGGCACGCGCGCGTCATCCACCAGCACCTCGCCCAGGTCGCGCTGGCCGATGATCAGCTCCAGCAGGCCCGCGGGTGCATCGGCGCCGAAGCGGGCGATGGCGCGCTGCGCGATCGCGTGCGTGGCCAGCGCGGTGAGCGGGGTTTTTTCCGACGGCTTCCACACCACCGGATCGCCGCACACCAGCGCCAGCGCCGCATTCCACGACCACACCGCCACGGGAAAATTGAACGCCGAGATCACGCCGCACACGCCCAGCGGGTGCCAGGTTTCCATCATGCGGTGGCCGGGGCGCTCGGTGGCGATCGTCAGGCCGTACAACTGGCGCGACAGGCCCACGGCGAAGTCGCAGATGTCGATCATCTCCTGCACCTCGCCCAGCCCCTCGGACGGCACCTTGCCCGCCTCGATGGTCACCAGCAGGCCCAGGTCGGCCTTGGCCGCGCGCAGCTCTTCGCCCAGTAAGCGCACCAGCTCGCCCCGCCGTGGCGCCGGCACATTGCGCCATGATTGAAAGGCCGCGTGCGCCCGCCCGATGGCCGCCGTGGCTTCGGCCGCGCTGTGCTGCGGCACCGCGCCGATCGTCTCGCCTGTGATCGGCGAGCGCACGGGCAAGCTGCCGCCCGTGTAGGCCGTGCGCGGCACGCCCAGGCGTTGCAGCAATTGATCGACCTCCGCCGAGACGGCGGGGGCGGGCGTGGCGGGTGCGGAAGGGTTGGTGGCGTTGGCAGACATGGCGGTAGTGCTCGCAGTCAAAAAACAAGAACGGTAAAACGCGACGAAGAAAAGAAGCAAGAAAGCGTGCGCCAATATCCCCCAATCGCGCCCGTCTGCATAGCAAAATAACGGAACGACTTGATGTAAAAATGGAATCAAGTCTTGGGTTGGTAAAAACCCTTGCCCTAGTCGAATCTGCGCTGGCTGGCAATGCCCTGCGCAGAGTCATTCCCTTGGAGCATGACCTTGCTGCGCCGCGCCTTTCTCCCCTCCATGGCCGACCTGCTGGCCTTCGAAGCCGCCGCCCGCCACCACAGCGTGTCGCGCGCGGCCGAAGAACTGCACCTGACCCAGAGTGCCGTCTCGCGCCAGATTCGCCAGCTGGAGGCGCAACTGGGCACCGCCCTGTTCCACCGCGTGCGCCAGCGCGTGGTGCTCACCGACGCCGGCCGCGTCTATGCCGCCGACCTGCAGGGCGTGCTGCAGCAGCTGTCGGCCATCACGCAAAAAGCCATGGCCTTCAGCAGCACCGACGGCCTGCTCAACCTGGCCGTGCTGCCCACCCTGGGCACCCGCTGGCTCATCCCGCGCCTGGGCGGCTTCATGGCGCTGCACCCGGAGGTGACGGTCAATTTTGCGGCGCGTTCCGAGCCGTTCGACTTTGCCGGCACCCCGTTCGACGCCGCCATCCACTTCGGCACGCCCCACTGGGCCGGGGCGGTGTGCGAATACCTCATGCACGAAGAAGTGGTGCCGGTGTGCAGCCCTGGCTACCAAAGCCAGCACGGCATCCACACCCCGCAAGACCTGGCGCGCGTGGTGCTGCTGCAGCAGAGCACGCGGCCCACGCAGTGGTCGGAATGGTTCGAATTGGTGGGCGAGCCGACCAGCCTGGCGCTGCGCGGGCCACGGCACGAGCAGTTCGCCATGATTGCGCAGGCGGCGGTGTCGGGGCTGGGGGCGGCGCTGCTGCCGCGGTTCTTGATCGAGCCGGAGCTGGCGGCGGGGAGCCTGGTGGAGCTGTCGGATACCGTGCTGACCAGCGGCGATGCGTATTACCTGGTGTATCCGGAGGCGCGGGCGGAGGCGCCGTTGGTGAAGGCGTTCAGGGATTGGGTGGTGGGGGAGAGTGGGGGAGTTAATGTGAGAAGTTAGGTTGGCCTGAAGAAACTATCAGTCCCAGAACTAAGATTTTGAAGAATCAGCGCCACAGAAATCGAAGGTTGGTGATCTAACGGGCCAGCCGGGAGGCTTCGTCTTACGGGACGCAGCCCAGGCCCATTAAAAAGTCCCCGCGGCGGCGATTCCCAACGCAGCCATTGAAGACCATCGGTATTGGACGATCGCTTCACCCTGAACCGGGCGCTTATGCCCGCAGCGACAGGCTCATATCGACCCGGAGCGACTTTCATAAAGTTGCAAAGCACAAATTGGTCGCCCGTTCTTTTAACGCGAGCCATACTTCTCTTAACAACTGCATTAAGGGATGTATGGTTTCGATTCATGTGGGAGACGAAGAGAAGACCGCGGAGATCAGCGACTGGGCGATTTTCTGGAGCGACAAGTACGAAGCCTTGCAACTGACCTGTTCCTACACATCCAAGAAAAAATACACGTACCCGCTTTGCGAGTGTCGCGTTGCTCCTATCCGTGAGCTGGGCGAGATGATGTTGACCAAGCTTGGCAGCAAGATCGTCAAACCCATCGCTAGGGCGACGATCTATGGCGAGCGGTATGCCGTCGTTCAGTATCCCGATGCCAACAAGCCATATATCTACAAAATGGACAGCATCGGCCTGGACGCGCCGACGACCATAAAGGATGCTCCGGTCTTTCAGTATTTTGCGGCTGTAGCGAACTCCCGGATGAAGCGCGCTGCTTCGAAGACCGACTATGAGATTGCGGCCAATGTTGTGCGCCAACTGGGGCAACTGCCTGCCAGTGCCGACACCGCCTTGCAAGCCTATTGCACTGGGCGCAACGGTGCGCTGAGGCCGGGCCAGGGATTGATTTATCCGTTCGGGCTGAACGAGAGTCAGCTTACGGCTGTGGAGCAAGCCTTTCGCTCACAAGTGAGCGTGATAGAAGGCCCGCCAGGAACCGGAAAGACTCAAACCATCTTGAACGTCCTTGCCAATATCTTGCTGCGTGGGCAAACGGTGGCGGTGCTGTCCAACAACAATGCAGCGGTACAAAACGTCTACGAAAAACTGGAGAAAGTTGGCCTGGGCCACTTGATCGCCAAACTTGGCAATCAGGTCAATCGCAGCGACTTCTTTGCGGACCTGCCTGCATGGCCCTCGGATGAGCCTGAGTGTGCGCCGGCTTTGGAAGAGATTCAGGAGTTGCTGGCTCGCGTAAAACAGCATTTGCATGACCACAATCGGGCGGCGCAACTGCAGGTCGACATCGATGAGCTGCGCGTTGAGCGGCGTTATCTGTCGCGGTGGCTTGAAGAGAGTGGCGTGCAGTCCACCGCCTCAGTGAATAAGTACGGGCTGAACCCGCGCAAGACTGCAGACCTGATGGCCTACCTGTCGCATCTTGGCGAGCAGCGCATCCGCCTCAAGGACCGCATTGAGCTGCTGTTCAATTTCAGGATTTTTCGCGCCAAGCCTTTCGCCGAGGGTGATGCACGTCTGGCTGTGTTTCACGCCCTACAAATGCACTATTACGACAAGGCGTTGCAGGACAAGGAAGCGGAGCTTCAGGCGTGCCGAGAGTCACTCGCTCGCGGCAATTTCGATGTCTCGCTGGAGGCCTTGAAGACAGCGTCGATGCGCCACCTGAAGCAGCACCTGCAACGTCAGAAACGTCCGCTGGACTGCTTTGATGCGAAGACGTACCGGCGACAGTTCGATGCCTTCGTGAAGCGCTTCCCGATCCTGGGTAGCGGCACGCACTCCATCGTCAATTCGATCGCGCCGGGGGCGATCCTCGACTACGTGATCATCGACGAAGCCTCGCTGCAGGACCTCGTGCCGGGCATCCTGCCGCTGGGTTGCGCAAAGAACCTGATCGTCGTTGGCGACAGCCGTCAGTTGGCACATATCCCCGTGGTGCTCGGCCTGCGGGCGCCTGCCGAGGCCTACGATTGCGAGCGCTACAGCCTGCTCGACTCTTGCATCGGCGTGTTCAAGGGGGCGCTGCCGAGGACGCTGCTGAAAGAGCATTACCGCTGCCATCCCAAGATCATCCAGTTCTGCAACCAGCAGTTCTACGACAACGCGCTAGTGCCGATGACCAAGGACGACGGCGAGGAGCCCCTGCGTTTGGTGGTGACTGCCAAGGGTAACCACGCTCGTCAGAATACCAACCTGCGAGAGCTGGACTCGCTGGTCAAGCTGCTCAGCGAAGAAGAAGAGCCCATCGGACTGGACGGCGACGGGCGTGGGTTCATCGCCCCGTTCCGGGCACAGGTCAACTTGTCCAGCACGCGTTTGCCGGCGGATTTCGTCAAGGACACCGTGCATAAGTTCCAGGGTCGAGAATGCGACGAGATCGTTTTCTCCACCGTGTTGGACAAGAAACGCTACAACCAGGCACGTCCACGACTGGATTTCATCGACGACCCGCGTATGGTCAACGTGGCGGTGTCGCGGGCCAAGCACCGTTTCACTCTGGTGACAGGCGACGAGGTATTCACCGGCAATAACGGCCACATCGCTGCCCTGATGCGCTACGTCACCTATTACGCGCAAGACGAGCAGATCGTGCGTGCCCCTGTGGTGTCGGCCTTCGACCTGCTTTACCGTGAATACGACCAGTCTCTGGCACGCTTGAACGCCCGATTGCGGCCTGAGGATTCGCGTTACAAGTCCGAGCAGATCGTGGCGCAGGTGCTGCGCGAGGCCCTGTCCGTCCAGGCGTGTCAAGCCTTGATGTACCACGGCCAAGTAAAGCTGAATCAGGTTGCATCGCCCAGCGACCCGAACATGACAGAACGCGAGCGCGCCTTCATGTCGCGTGCAAGTTGCGATTTCGTGATTTATTTCAAGGTAGGCAAGACCCCTTTGGGGGTGATTGAAGTCGATGGTGGCCGCCATGACAAACCGGAGCAGGCAGCGCGGGACGCATTGAAGAATCACATCTTGGCGAAAAGTCACCTTCCCATCCTGCGCCTGCGCACCATCGAGAGTGGTATCGAGGAACGAATCGCCGGGTTTCTTGCAGCATGGGCTCATACGACCGCCGACGAGGCTCTATGACCGTCGTTCCCCACGTACTCGCCAACCCGAAATCCCTTAGCACTTGGAATGTCTGCAGCATGCTTGAGTCGTCGTGGTTCTCGATCGAGCCACAGTTATTTTTCGCAGCTTGTCGGATCGCCTCAGTTCTTCCCGCCATGGCAACGTGGCGCCGCCAGTGGACCTGCGCTGGACAGTTATTGGGGAAATGTCGACCTGTTCGCGGGGTTCTATCCTGGTCGCCGCATACTGATTAGTGGTTTCAAGGTCTGTCACGTATGGCCAATTTCGGTTGAGACGGATGTTCGCTTTGGCCACAAGCCGTCTTTCATAGACCGTCCGGACGGGGCGATAGCCAGTCCGTAAAGCGGGCACGAAGCTCTTCGGGTGCGATGGAGCGCGTGAAGACGTCCATCCCACCGTCGTAGGGACAGAAAATGTTTTTTGTCGCCGGAGAAACAAACGTGATGCCCACCACTTTCCAGTCTGCGAGTAGGCGAATCGCAGCTTCGAAAAAATCGGGTTTCCAGTGGGAAACCAAAGCCCGGACATACATTCGATCCTCTTCGTCCTGCCCAAGACTTTCGGGCTGCATCACAGCAACGGCCTCTCTGAATTGGCGCCCGGCAAGCTGATGCTTGGCCTTTCCACGCAGCCTGGCTTCCTCGCCAAGCGCGCGAAAGACGTACAAGGGCTCGTTGTCGCTGAAGAGCGCCGATGCGACGAGACAATGTCGATGTTCAATTTCGGCGTATTCGTCCAGCGACTCAGCGTACCGCTTCGATTCAGGGAGTGAATGAAACCGCACCCATTGCGCGCTGAGAGCGCGACGCAGAAGATGCCCGCGAGGCGCAATCTCACCGAACTCAGAATGCCACCAGGCAAGGGGATCAGGGCGCATATCTGTCACTCTATCCGAGCGTCTTTTGTTGATGGAGTCGCCTGAGTGAGGCCAATGCCAAGTGTCGGGTGATTGGTCAGTTCTGCCAATGGCTTAGCCGCTTGAGCTGCGGCATCGCTCCCATCGCTGAAGTTGGCCTGTGGCCAACGGAAGCGTTCGAAGTCTGTCGGAGCCCTTCACAATCAAGACCTGCCCACCGCTCGTTCGACATGCCTCACTTTGATCATGGATAAATTTTTGCTGCAGCAGCAGGTGTTGGAACGGCTCGCAGAAGACCTGCTGCAAACCGAGCAGGCAATGCGGGCGGCCCATGAAACGGCGACCCACGAAGAAAACATCGCCGAGAACAAATACGACACCTTGGGGCTTGAAGCCGCCTATCTGGCGACCGGCCAGGCTCGGCGCGCCGAGGCCATCCGCCAGGCGCTGGCCCATTGGCGCCAATTTCGCCCGCGCCCCTACGACGCCAGCAAAGGCATACAGCTCGGCGCGCTGGTCTGCCTGGTCGATTCCGACGACAAGGAGCAGCAGATCTTTCTAGGCCCGGATGGGGGCAGCATGAAGTTGGTCAGCGGCGGTCAGCTCGTTCAGGTCATCAGCTGCGAAGCCCCTTTGGGCAGGGCCATGCTGGGTAAATGCGAGGGGGATGAAGTGTCGATACAGGTCGCTCCGAGCCGGCAGCAGTTTGAGGTGCTGCGGGTGCACTGAGCCGTTGTGAGGTCAAGCAGAATCAACACGAGGTCAGCGGACGCTCAGACCTCATGCACGCATCCGCTGGCAAAAATGATGTTCAAACAGGAGTGGAGCGACGTGAAAACCGACCAGGGCGACCTCATCCTCGAAGCATTGCAGCAGCGGTTCCAGCAGAACACTCACAGGCACCCGGGTGTCGATTGGGCCCACGTCCATGCGCGTTTGCAAAGCAACCCCGAAAAGCTGAAGGCGCTCCACGCCATGGAGGCCACAGGAGGCGAACCCGATGTCATCGGAACAGCGGATGCCACTGGCGCCTGCGTTTTCTGCGACTGCGCCGCTGAAAGCCCCCAGGGTCGCAGGAGCCTCTGCTATGACGCAGCGGCATGGAATGCCCGCAAGCAGAACAAGCCAGAGAGCAACGCGGAGGACGTGGCCGCTGCCATGGGGATTTCGCTGTTGACGGAGGACCAATACCGGACGCTTCAGCAGTTCGGGGAGTTCGACCGCAAGACGTCCAGCTGGGTTGCCACGCCGCCGGAAATCAGACAACTCGGCGGTGCGCTGTTTTGCGACAGGCGTTATGGCAGGGTCTTCGTGTACCACAACGGGGCCGAGTCTTACTACGCTGCCCGAGGGTTCAGGGGCTCGGTGAGCGTGTGAGGCAGCCTTTGAGTTGGCGCGCAGCGATAGAAACCCGGACCTGCTGCAGGCGTCGTTATCGTGGCGTGCATCGTTGCCTGCGACTGGACTGAACGATGGAAATTTTGGAGGGCCATGTGACCCGTCTGTGCAAATGGGATAGCAAGGCAATGCCTCGCCCAACCGATGAAGACATGAAGCGCTTGTCAGCCATGGTCCAGCGCGGGGAGCTGTATCCGGCGCTCAATCACACCAAATGGGCGGAGCTGCGTGCCGAGATGCTCGCGGCACCGGGCGAGCAGCATCCCCAGTTCCGGGGTCGCAGCGTTTTCGCGCCACCGGGGTTCTGCACTGCATGGGACGGCGAGTTCTATTACCATCTTCATCCGGTCGCGGAGTGGGAGTGGATCGAACTTCAAGCGGCCTCGGTACAGTGGCTGCAAGAGGTCCTCAAGCGCCACGGCATTCCCTATTCCGTGGAAGCGGGAGTCATTCGGGTGTGGGGCTACACGCGGCCTGGGCCGCAGCCAGATTGGCGTGAGAGGGGCGGCGGTCCATCACCGAAGTCGAACGCTGTCTGACAGGTGGACGGGAAAGGCCCCTGGCCGCGCCGTTGCACACATTGGCGGCAAAGATCGCTCGCCCGGCTCAGTGGTCCCGCATCAAATCCACCGACTTGCCCAACTGCGCGAACATGAAATTCGGTGCGATGCGCGATGCGATCTTCAAGACGTTGCTCAACCCCGGCCGAATCTCGAGCTTGTCTGTCCGCAGCCCGGCCAAGGCATGTTTCACCAGGGTTTCGACCGGCATCGGGGTGACGCCGCCCACATCTTCCTTCGTGAAATCGCCCGAGAACAGCGAGGTATCCGTGCCCGGTGGCGCCAGTTCGAAGACCTGCACGCGGGTGCGTTTGAGCTGCAGTCGCAGCGACCGTGTATAGGCATGCAGGCCCGCCTTGGTCGCGCAGTAGATGGGCGCGATGGCCATGGGCACGAAAGCCAACCCCGAAGACACGTTGACGATCGCCGCGCGCGGCTGCTTTTTCAGATGGGGCAGGAACATCTGGTTGACCCAGAGGGTGCCTTTCAGATTCGTTTCGACTTCCTGGGTCAGGGCTTGCAGATCGTCCGTAGGGCTCTGGAGATTGATCTTTCGCATGATGCCGGCGCAGTGGATGACGACGTTCAGTGCCGGAAACTCCTGGGGCAGCGTCTGGTGCATCGCGCGGATGGACGCGGGGTCGGCCACGTCGCAAACCCGGGTGTGGATGCCGGGTAGCGAGCGGCTCACGGCCGCCAGCTTGGTGGGGTTGCGGCCGGTGACGATCACGGTGTTGCCGAGGTGCAGAAGCTGCTTCGCCAGTTCCAGCCCGATGCCGGACGAACCGCCGGTGATCAGGACGGTGTTGTTGCTGATGTCCATGGTGTGGCCTTGTTGCCTGACGGTTGAAGGTGGAGGTTGACGGTCGTTGGATTCCGCACGCAGCCGTCCAGGCGCCGCTTGGGAAATCGATGGGGTTGAAAGAGGCCAGGCCGTGAGGGCCCGGCCTGCGATCCGTCAGTGCATGGTGATGACGAGCCGTCCGGTCACATGGCCTTGCGCGCTGAGTTCATGCGCGGCGGCGATGCGGTTGAGCGGAAAGGTCTGCTCGACCGGCAAGGTGAACGCGCCGGCGGTGAACAGCGATGCCGCACCCGCCAGCGCCTTGCTGGCCAGGGCCGCGTCCATGGGTTCGAACGAGGTTTTGGCGCCGTGTTGCGGGGCCGACAGGTCGGAGATCGACAGCACTTTCGATGCGTCGCCGGTGATCGCCACCAGTTCCGGAATGACGCCGGAGCCGGCAATGTCGAGTGCGGCTTGCACGCCTTGCGGCGCCAGGGCGGCCACGCGATCGGCCAGCCCGGGCCCGTAGGTCGTCGGGGTGGCGCCCAGCGAGCGCAGGTAGTCGTGCTTGGCAGCGCTGGCGGTGCCGATGGTGCGGATGCCGGCGGCTTTGGCCAGCTGGATCACGGCCGACCCCACGCCCCCGGCGGCGCCGCTGACCAGGAGCGTCTCGCCCGGCTTCACGCCCACTTCGGCAATGATGCGCGTGGCCGTTTCGACTGCGACCGCGTAGCCTGCGGCTTCTTCGAAAGACAGCCCCTGGGGCTTCGCAGCCCATTCCTGCAGGACGGCGTATTCGGCCATCGTGTCGATGCCCTTGCCGAAGACGGCGTCGCCCACGGCCACGCCGGACACGCCTTCGCCCACGGCATCGACGATGCCTGCCGCGTCGAACCCGCTGCCGGCGGGCATGGCGATGGGCATCATCGCGTGCATGTAGCCGGCTCGCAGTTTCCAGTCGATCGGGTTGACGCCTGCCGCCTTGACCGCGATGCGCACCTGGCCGGGGCCGGGCGCGGGCTTCGCGATGTCTTCGATGGCCAGAACCTCTGGGCCACCGTATTGGTGAAACCGTACTGCTTTCATGGGGGCATTCCTTGCTGATGGGGTGAAGGGAGCGGGCAGTGAAGGGGGCCGTTTGGCGGCCAGTGCTAGCCCACGCCGTGATTGTTCAGTGGCTCAGGAATGGTGCATAGTCCAAGAAATATGGACATGGCGTCTCATCAATGGAACAAAGCATGGACATCACGGCATTGGCGGACTTCAACCGGGTGGCGACCCACGGCGGGTTCGGCAGCGCCAGCCGCGCCAGCGGCGTGCCGAAGGCCACGCTGTCCCGCCGCGTGCGGGCGCTGGAGGATGCCCTGGGCGTGCGCCTCGTCGAGCGGGGCACCCGCAAATTGCAGTTGACGCCGGAGGGCGCCATCTTGCATTCGCGCACGGCCGATCCTTTCGGCGAGATCACGCAGGTGGTCGATGAGCTGAAGTCCGGCATCGGCCAGCCGCGCGGCGTGCTGCGCGTCAGCACTCCGGTGCTGTTCGCGCACGTGGCGATGGGACAACTGGGCGCGGAATTTTTGCGCGCGCACCCCGAGGTGCGGCTGGAGGTCACGGCGGAAGACCGCCTCGTCGATCTGGTGGGCGACGGGTATGACATCGTCGTGCGCTTCAATCCGCGGCCGGACGATACGCTGGTCGGCCGCTGTTTTTTGCGCGATCAGTTGCTGCTGGTCGCGCCGCCGGATTGGCCAATGCCGCCAGCGAATGCCGCAGCGCCCGGCGGCGGCATCGAACTCCCGGCGGTCATGCGCACGGGTCGCACCGTGGCGAGGCCCTGGACGGTGGTCGACCAGGCCGGCAACGTGCGCACGTACCTGCCCAAGCCCCTGTTGCGCTACTCGACCCCGCTGCTCATTCGAAACGCGGTGCTCGCGGGCGCAGGCCCGGCCCTGGTGCCACGCACCGCCGTGGCGCCGGACCTGGCCGCCGGGCGCATCGTCGAGTGGGGCGTGGTGCAGGGGGCGGAACCTGAAGGCTGGGTGCTGCACGCATCACGCCGGCTCGTGAGCCCCAAGGTCACCGCCTTCGTGGATTTCCTTTGCGATCATTTCGCCGCCTGAGGCGGGCAGGTGGGGCCAGGCGCTCTGCACCGCGCATTTTTTTGGGAATGCGATGCTTGTTGATCCGTTTCGACGGGCCTGAGCCGGTCAGTCGGATGCGCCCACGCCGGCCGACCGGTCCGCGCCGGGCAAGAACTGCTGCTCAGCCGGCGAACTCGCCAGACTCTGCGCAGGTCGCCGCAGCGTGGCATCGAACGGGTTGATCTTCGGCCCGATGGCCGCCGCCTCGCGCTTGAGCAACTCGACCACGGTCGGCATGCGGTCGGTATTGAGCCGGTCGGCGATGGTGCCCACGCTCAGGGCGGCCACGGCCCGGCCTTCCCGGTCGCAGATGGGCACGGCCACGCCGGCCATGCCTTCCAGCAGGCCCGTGTTGCGTCCGGCATAGCCCAGCTGGCGCACGCGCTCGATTTCGGTGCGCAGGTACACCTCGTCGAAAACGCCGTACTCCCGCACGCGCGAGAGGTTGAAGCGGATCACTTCTTCCCGCTCGGCCTCGGGCAGAAAGGCCAGGATGGCCAGCGCGCCCTGGCCCACGCCCAGGGCCACGCGGCCGCCGATGTCGCCGGTGAAGGAGCGGATGGGGAAGGGGCCTTCGCTGCGGTCCAGGCACACGGCGTCGAAGCCGCTGCGCACCAGCAGAAAGATGCTGTCGCCCAGGCTGGCGCACAGGCGCAGCAGCACGGGCCGGCACAGGCTGCGCAGGTCGCCGGGGTTGCCGGCTTTGGCGGCCAGGGCGAAGAAATCCATGCTCAGGCGGTACAGCTTGGTGCGCTCGTCCTGCTCGGCCATGCCTTCGGCCACCAGCGATTGCAGCAAACGGTGCGTGGTGCCCTGCGTGAGGCCGACCGCGCGCGCCAATTGGGTGACCCGGCCGCCCTCGGCCTGCACGGCCGACAAGGCCCGGATGACCGCGAACACGCGGGGGACGCCGCCCGTGGCGGTGGCTGGTGCTTGCATGCATCGCTCCTGTGGAATTTTGGGTTCAATGGATCGGCATGATATTTCATTGAATGGAATAAATTCAAGAAAAGTTCTGATTAATGGAATACCAGAAGTGCCTTGGTTTGTTTATTGCAATAGAGTGAATTGAAATCAGCGGCTGCTTCAACTTTGCGCGGCTGGCGCACCACCCGGGTGCACCAGGGCAGGAAGGCGGTGGCCGGTGCCGCTCTACAGCAGGTTTGCAAGCATCGGCAGGGCCCGGCGGCCCGCGCGATGCAGCTCCCGGAAAGGCTTCTTCCATGTCGTTTCTCAAGCTCGCGGATGTCACCAAGTTCTATGGCAGCACCTGTGCGGTGTCGGCCATGAACCTCACGGTGCAAAAGGGGGAGTTCGTCTCGTTGCTGGGCCCCTCGGGCTGCGGCAAGACGACCACGTTGCAGATGGTGGCGGGGTTCGAGGCGGTGACCAGCGGGCGCATCGAGCTGGACGGCCGAGACATCACCCATGCCAAGGCCAACACGCGCGGGCTGGGCATCGTGTTCCAAAGCTATGCGCTGTTTCCGCACATGACGGTGGCGGCCAACGTGGCCTTCGGCCTGGAGATGCGCAAGATTCCGAAGGCCGAACGCGCGGAGCGCGTGGCCCACGCCCTGGCGCTGGTGCATCTGGAGCAGCACGCCACGCGCTACCCGCGCGAGCTGTCGGGCGGGCAGCGCCAGCGCGTGGCCCTGGCGCGTGCTTTGGTGATCGAGCCGCCGGTGCTGCTGCTGGACGAGCCTTTGTCCAACCTCGACGCCAAGTTGCGCGAGGAGATGCAGTTCGAGTTGCGGCAGATCCAGCGCAAGGTGGGCACCACCACGATCATGGTCACGCACGACCAGAGCGAGGCGATGTCGATCAGCGACCGCGTGGTGGTGATGGAGGCCGGCCGCGCCACGCAGATCGACCACCCCCACCGCGTGTACGAGCACCCGCGCACGCGCTTCATCTCCACCTTCGTGGGCAAGGCCAATCTGCTGCCCGGCAAGGTGACGCATGCCAACGGCACGCACACGCATGTATCGGTGGGCCCGCTGGCGGTGGAGGTGGATGGCCCGCGCTTTCGTCCCGGCGCCGCCGTGCTGCTGAGCGTGCGCCCTGAAAAAGCCCAGCTGGTGCCCGCCGTGCAGGGCCGGCTCGATGGCGAGGTGTGCGAGCGGTTCTTTCTGGGCAGCCAGTGGCTCTACCGCGTCGGCACGCCGGTGGGCGACCTGATGGTGCTCGCGCCCAACGACGGCCGCGCCGCGCTGGCCGAGGGCGAGCGCACGGGTGTGGATTGGCCCGACCACTGCATGCGCCTGCTGCCCGCCGACGAGGCGGCCCTGGCCGAGCTGGAGACCGAGGCCGCCGCGGCCGAGGTGGCGCCATGAGCGTGGCTGCCACGTCGCTGCAAAGGAAGGCCGCGCCCTGGTGGCTGTCGGGCCCGGCGCTGGTGATGTTCACCGTGCTGCTGCTGGTGCCGCTGGCGCTCACGGCGGTGCTGTCGTTCAACGCGTTCGACCCGGCAACCGGCGTGAAGGCGAGCGAGTTCACGCTGGAGCACTACGCGCACGTGTTCACCGACTCGTACTACCACGCGATCTTCTGGCGCACGTTCTGGATCGCGGGCGTGGTCACGCTGATTTGCGTGGCCATCGGCGCGCCCGAGGCCTACATCCTGAGCCGCATGGGCAACCCCTGGCGTTCGATTTTGCTGCTGGTGGTGCTGGCGCCACTGCTGGTGTCGGTGGTGGTGCGGGCCTTCGGCTGGAGCATGCTGCTGGGCCCCGAGGGGCTGGTGAACGGTGCGCTGCAGCTCTTCGGCATCGGCCCGCTCAAGATGCTCTACACCGAGGTCGCCGTGGTGGTGGCGCTGGTGCATGTGATGCTGCCGTTCATGGTGATCCCGGTGTGGACATCGCTGCAAAAGCTGGACCCGGGCGTGGCGAATGCCGCGCTGTCGCTGCAGGCCACGCCGTTCACCACGCTGCGGCGCATCGTGCTGCCGCAGGTGATGCCGGGCATTTTGTCGGGCAGCCTGATCGTGTTCGGGCTGGCGGCCAGCTCGTTCGCCATTCCCGGCCTGCTGGGCGGGCGGCGGCTCAAGATGGTCGCCACGGTGGTGTACGACGAGTACCTGCACGAACTGAACTGGCCGCTGGGCGCGGCGATCGCGCTCACGCTGCTGGTGGCCAATCTGGTGGTGATGCTGAGCTACAACCGCCTGGTCGAGGGCCGCTACAAGAAAGCGCTGGGTTGAACATGGCGACCATGAACAAGAACGGCCCCATCGCCTTGGCGTTCAACGCCCTGGTCATCACCTTCATGCTCGCCCCGCTGGTGGTGGTGTGCATCGTGGCGTTCACACCGCACAACACGCTCACGCTGCCCACCACCGAGTTCTCGCTGCGCTGGTTCAGGGCGGTGTTCGAGCACCCGGACTTCATGCAGTCGTTCTGGAACAGCCTGTGGCTGGCGCTGGCCTCGGCCACGCTGGCGACCGTGCTGGCGGTGCCTGCGGGCATCGCCATCACCCGCTACGAGTTCGCGGGGCGCGGGTTCTTGAACGGACTGTTTCTGTCGCCGCTGATCATTCCGCACCTGGTGCTCGGCGTGGCGCTGCTGCGCCTGTTCGCGCTGACGGGCGGCACGGGCAGCTTCGGCTGGCTGGTGGCGGCGCATGCGCTCATCGTCACGCCCTACACGCTGCGGCTGGTGGTGGCGGCGCTGGTGGGGTTCGACCGCAGCGCCGAGCACGCGGCGCTGTCGCTGGGCGCCAGCCAGGCGACGGTGTTCACGCGCATCACGCTGCCCATGATCCTGCCGGGCGTGACGGGGGGCTGGTTGCTGGCGTTCATCAACAGTTTCGACGAGGTGACCATGTCGATCTTCGTGACCTCGCCCAGCACGGTGACGCTGCCGGTGCGCATGTACATGTACGCCACCGAATCGATCGACCCGCTGATGGCCGCGGTGTCGGCGCTGATGGTGGCCCTCACCGCCTGCGCCATGGTGCTGCTGGACCGGGTCTATGGCCTGGACCGCGTGCTGGTGGGGCGCAAGTAACGCCATGGCTGCAACCTCCACCGCATTGCTGCACCGCGTGGCCGAAACGCACCGCGCGCCCTTGTCCTTCACTCTGGACGGCGAGCCTGCCACGGCCTTGCAAGGCGACACGGTGCTGACCGCCATCCTGACCCACCGCGCCCGGCTGCGCCGCAACGAGTTCAGCCACGAGCCGCGCGCGGGGTTCTGCCTCATGGGCGCCTGCCAGGACTGCTGGGTGCAGACGGCCGGCGGCGAACGGCTGCGCGCCTGCTCCACCTTCGTCGTGGCCGGCATGGCCCTGATCACTGGCGAGGACACGGGTGGAGCGACGGCCAGCAGGAACACACCGTGCCCTGCGACGCGGTCGGCTTCGGCTACGCCCTGCGGTCCGAAACGCAACTGGCCGACCTGCTGGGCTGCCGCTTCGCCTGGGCCCCCCTGCAGCGCGCCCACTTGCCCGAGCGCGACAGCGCAGGCCGCTCCAGCGTGCCGGGCGTTTACCTGGCGGGCGATGGCGCCGGTATCCAAGGCGCGGACGCCGCCGAGTGGGCGGGCGAGCGCGCCGCGCTGGCGTTGCTGGCCGACCTGGGCATGGCGGTGGACCCGGCCCGCGCTGCCACCCTGGAGCGCCAGCTGGCGGGCCTGGTGAGGTTCCGGCGAGGGCTGGAGCGGGCGTTTCCTTTCCCTGTCCACTGGGCGGCGCAGGCGCCCGACGACGTGGTGGTGTGCCGCTGCGAGCACGTCACCGCGGGCGAGTTGCGGGCCTGTGCCCGCGATGCCGGGGCCGACGAGATGAACCGCTTGAAGGCGCTGACCCGCGTGGGCATGGGCCGTTGCCAGGGCCGCATGTGCGGCGTGGCCGCCGCTGAAATACTGGCGCATGCCACGGGCCGGCCGGTGGAGCTGGTGGGCCGCCTGCGCGGGCAGGCGCCGATCAAGCCCATTCCGATTCACCTGCAAGCCCGCGCTGCAGAGCAGGGCGGCGCCGTGGAGCCCGCTGCATGACCGCCGCCCATACGACAGCGATCCGCACCGTGGACACCGACGTCGCCATCGTGGGCGGCGGCATTGTCGGCGCTTCGGCTGCGCTGGCGCTGCGCCGCCGGGGCGTGGCCGTGGTGCTGCTGGAGCGCGACCTGTGCGGCTCGCGCTCCAGCGGCGTCAACTACGGCGGCGTGCGACGGCAGGGCCGGCCCTTGAGCCAACTGCCGCTGGCCCAGCGCGCGCACGGGATCTGGGCACGCCTGCCCGAGCTGGTCGGCACCGACGGCGAGTACCTGCGCAGCGGGCATTTCAAGATCGGGCGAAGCGAGGCCGACATGGCTGCGCTGGAGCAATACGCCGACCTGAGCCGCGATTTCGGCCTCGGCATTCAACTGGTGTCGGGCGCCATGCTGCGCGAGCGCTGCCCCTGGCTGGGCGGTCGCGCCGTGGGCGGGTCGCTCTGCCCCGACGATGGGCAGGCCAATCCGCGCCTCGTGTCGCCAGCGTTCGCGCTGGCCGCCCGTCGCGCGGGCGCGCAGATTTTCGAGCGCACCCCGCTGACCGAAGTGGTGCACGACGGGCAGCGGTTCACGCTGCGCTCGGGCACCGCGCTGCAGGTGCGCGCGCCGGTGCTGCTCAACTGCGCGGGCGCCTGGGCCGGGCCGCTGGCCGCGCAGTTCGGCGAGGCGGTGCCTCTGCATTCCGGCCACCCGGCCATGGCGGTGACCGAGCCACTGCCGTTCTTCATGCACTGGAGCCTGGGCGTGGAGGGCGGCGGCATCTACTGCCGCCAGGTGGCGCGGGGCAATCTGGTGCTGGGCGGTGGATCGGGCTTTGCGGTGGATGCCGATCGCGCCCGTTCGGAGCGCAGCGCCATCGCAGCGCTGGGCGTGCAGGCGGTGGAACTGCTGCCGGCCCTGAAGAACGCGCACTTCATTCGCACCTGGAGCGGCACCGAGGGCTACCTGCCCGATCGCCAGCCGGTGCTGTCGGCGAGTCGCACCACGCCGGGGTTGATTCACGGCTTCGGCTTTGCCGGCGCGGGTTTCCAGATCGGCCCGGCCGTGGGCGAGGTGCTGGCCGAACTGGCGCGCGACGGACGCAGCACCACACCCATCGAAGCCTTCGCCATCGACCGTTTCGGCATGCAAGCGGCGCCCGAATCGGACCGCCCGCCGCGGAGCCCCGCGCCGACTGAACCGACCCCCGCCCCCTCCGTTCCCCACTGAAAGGAAAGACCCATGACCTTCGCCACCCGCTTCCTGCGCCCGCTGCGCCGCCCACTGGGGGCAGCCGCCGTGCTGGCACTCCTTGCCACCGGCGCCGCCGCGCAGACCAAGACGCTCTACATCGGCATGAACGGCGGCACCATGGAGAAGGCCTATACGCAATACGTCTTCCCGGCCTTCGAGAAGCTGCATGGCGTGAAAGTCGTGGTGGTGCCGGGCACGTCCTCCGACATCCTGGCCAAGGCGCAGGCCAACAAGGACAGGCCACAGATGCACGTGATGTTCCTGGACGACGGCATCATGGTGCGTGCCATGGGCATGGGCCTGTGCGAAAAGCAAAGGCCCAACCCCAACCTGGCCGATCTGTACCCTGCGGCGCGCTTCAAGGACGATCTGGCCAGCGGCGTGAGCGTGGGCATGACCGGCATCGCCTACAACACCAAGATGTTCGCCGAGAAGGGCTGGGCGGCGCCCACGTCGTGGATGGACTTCGCCGACCCCAAATACAAGGGCAAGGTGGTGTTCCAGTCGATGCCGTCGTCGTCGTTCGGGTTGCACGGCTTTTTGATGTTCAACCGCATCCAGGGCGGCAACGACAAGAACGTGGAGCCGGGCTTCAGCAACTGGGCCAAGACCATCGGGCCGAACGTGCTGGAGTACATCCCCAGCTCGGCCAAGATTTCCGAGATGGTGCAGACGGGCGAGGCCGCGATCTTCCCGCTCACGCCCACCGCGGTGGAGGCTCTCAAGACCAAGGGCATTCCGGTGGAATACGCCCAGCCCAAGGAGGGCTCGGTCGTGCTGCTCACCGCCCAGTGCGTGATCGCCAGGAACAGCGAGCCCGAACTGGCACAGAAGCTCGCCGAGTTTTTGTTGAGCCCGCTGGCGCAGGCCAACGTATTGCAGTTCGGCGCGCAGATCCCCACCAACCCCAAGGCCCCCGCCGTGGGCGAGAGTGCCGGGCAGGTGGCCAAGATCAACCAGTGGATGAAGAACGCGGTGACCCTGGACTGGGACAGCGTGAACGCCAGCTGCCCCGCATGGAACGCGCGCTGGAACAAGACGATCGAGCGCTGAGGTCGAAGGCGGTCGGGGTGCCGTCAGCCCGGTGGGGCGGCTTCGGTGGCCGCGGCTTGCAGCGCCTCCAGCGCATCCTGCCGCCACCATTCGGCCGCGGCGTAGAAGCCCTCCCAGACACAGCCGTTGCAGCCGCGGCCGCAGCAGGTGGTGGGCTCTGCCGGGGGCGGGCGCAGCGCCACCGCATGGGCCTGCGCGCGGGCCTGCAGCGCGGCGAACCCGGCGCGTGCGCGGTCCAGGTCGGTGGCGACTTCGGTCATCGCATCGTCCCGCGCCCTCAGTAGCGGCGGCGGCCCCCATAGCGGCGCATGGCGTAGCGCACGAGGAACGCGCCGCCCAGCACCAGGGCGAACCAGCCCACCAGGTAGGCCTGCCGCATCATGTCCGCCACGCTGGACGACCGCGCCACGTAGGGTGCCAGCAGCACGATGAGGCCGATGAGCGCGCAGGTCACGCCCTTGAACAGCAACTCCTTGTCGTGCTTCTGATCGGGGCGGTGAACGGGGGGTGGGGGAAGGGGCATGTAGGCCAGTGCGGAAGGTGAAGACAGGGCCGATTATCCTTGTCGCCCTCGAACCCCCTCAAAAAAGCGAAAGACTCTCCATGGCCATCCAGTGGTTTCCCGGTCACATGCACCTCACGCGCAAGGCGATCGGGGAGCGCATCAAGGACATCGACGTGGTGATCGAACTGCTGGATGCGCGCCTGCCCGGCTCCAGCAGCAACCCGTTGCTGGCCGAGCTGACCGGGCACAAGCCGGCGGTCAAGGTGCTCAACAAGCA
This sequence comes from Acidovorax sp. SUPP1855, assembly GCF_030158955.1. Lineage (NCBI taxonomy): Bacteria > Pseudomonadati > Pseudomonadota > Betaproteobacteria > Burkholderiales > Comamonadaceae > Acidovorax > Acidovorax sp. SUPP1855. Next base: position 226,958 of record NZ_BQXI01000004.1, read on the forward strand.
GGACGTGGCCGACCCCGCGCGCACGCCGCTGTGGCTCGACTGGTACAACGCCCGGTCGGAGACGCGCGCCATCGCGCTCGATGCCTCCGAGCCCGCGCCGGCGCGGCGCCTCATCGACGCCTGCCACCAGCTGGCGCCGCAGCGCGGCGGCATGGCCAAGCCGATGCGGGTGCTGATCTGCGGCATTCCCAACGTGGGCAAGTCCACGCTCATCAACACGCTCAGCAAGAAAAGCCAGGCCAAGACGGGCGACGAGGCCGGCATCACCAAGCTGGAGCAGCGCATCACGCTGGCCGACGACTTCTACCTGTGGGACACGCCCGGCATGCTGTGGCCGCGCATCACCGTGCCCGAAAGCGGCTTCAAGCTGGCCGCCAGCGGCGCCATCGGCCGCAATGCCTACGACGAGGAAGAAGTGGCGCTGGAGTTGATCGGCTACCTCAAGCAGCACTACGTGCCGCTGATGGAGGCGCGCTACAAGCTGGGCCTGCCGGCGGGCGCGGTGGGCAACCTGCAGGACGAAGAGATCCTGGAGGCCGTGGCCCGCAAGCGCGGCGCCATCATGGCGGGCGGGCGCGTCAACCTGCAAAAGGCGGCCGAGCTGGTGATGACGGACTTCCGCACCGCCATCCTGGGCCGCATCACGCTGGAGACGCCCGAGGAGTTCGAGGTCTGGCAGGCCGAGGGCGCCCGGCAGGAGGCTCTGCGCGCCGCCAAGAAGGAAGCCCGGAGCCGCAACAAACGCGGCAGCCGGGGTGGCGACGATGGCAATGGCCCGGACGATTCGCAGGCGCCGGAGAGCGATGGCGATGGGGGCGGGGACGGCGGCGGGGATTGAAGCCCGGGCCTGCCGGTTTTGAGTCAAAACGGGCCCATGCCTTAGTATCGATTGCCTGTATTGCTATTAAATGGATAGCAAATCAGGCGGTATCACGGCTCTGCGCCGTACCCCCGTCCGCCGCATGCAGGCGCTGCTCCAGCACTGTGAACCAGCGCAGCAGGCGCGCCGCATGGTCCACGGCGTGGCGCGGCAGCGGGTGGCGCGGATCGGACTGCCGCTGGGCGCAGGTGATGCGCACCACCGGCGGCGCGCCGGGGGCGGCGGCCTCGATCTCCAGCTGGTAGGCGGCGTGCGCGTCGTCGGGTGCGTCGCCCGGCGCCTCGGTGCCGTTGCGCCAGCTCAGCTTGAGGGCCAGGCCCCAGGGCTCGCCCTGGTACATGCAGGGCTGGCGCACGCCGACCCACACGTCGCCCTCCCACCAGCCGTTGCGCTCGGTGCCCCACCAGTCGTTGTATTGCTCGGTGAACACCGGCAACCGCGCCAGTGCCTCGATGCGCTCGGGGGACAACGCCGCCTCCAGCCGCCGCCACACGAGGTGGCCGGCGCGTGACTGGGCCGCGGCCCGGCGGGCGTGGTCGAGCACGCCGTGCCATGCGCGCAGGCAGGCCTGCAGCGCGGCGGGGTCCCCATCCTCGGCCAGCGGTTCCCAGGGGCCGGGCACGCCTGCGGCATAACGCCGGTGCATGACGGCCAGGCCGTCGCTGCGAGGCGGTGGAGGCGGCGCGCGCAGGCGGGCGGTCAGCCGCTGCCACCAGCCCTGGCGTGCGAGCCCGTCGTCGATGGACAGGTGAAAGTCCCAGGTCTTCCATACGGTCATGAACAGGCCGTCGCCATAGGTGTCGCCCTCGTCGTCCACATGCTGGCGGCACAGCAGGAAGTCGGTCTGGCCGAACCAGCCGGTGGCTTTCTTGTGGGCGGCATCGAGCAGGCGGGAGCGCAGCAGCTGGCGCAGGTGGCTGGCGTGCATGGCGCCGCCCGGGCACAGCGCGGTGTCGCTCGCCAGGTCGGCGGCGGTGGCGTCGGGGCTGCGCAGCACGGGCCGGCCGGCTTGCAGCGCGGCCCGCACGGCGGCGCGGTCGGGCAGGGCGCCCAGGCGGCCGTCCTCGCCCACGGCCAGGCCGTGCAGGCACGCGGGATTGAAGACGGCGGCCAGCGGCTCCGCAGAGAATGCCGCCAGGTCCTGGCCGCCGAACGGGGCGCCGAAGGGGTAGGCCACCCGGTCCTCGCGGCCCGTGCGCAGGCCGTAGCCGCCGGTGAACAGCGCCACCTGCGCGCCGAGCGAGCCGCCGACCTCCAGGCTGGGCCCGGTCGCACCCGCCTCGGCCGGATCGGTACCGCCGCCCCACAGCAGCCCGTCCACTTGCAGGTCGCCGGTGATGACCACCGGCATGCCCTCCAGCACCCCATGCCCCCAGTGCGCGTCACCGCACACCACCAGGGCCGGAGCGAACCTGCCCGGTGCGGGGGCGGTAACGGCACCCGCCACGTGCAGGCCGCCCTGCACCAGCAGCAGTGCGGGTGCGGGTGCGGGGGCGCCGGCAGGCAGGGCAAAGGCATCCGCCAACGTGCCGGGCGGCCAGGGCGCTGTCCCGTCCCAGGCCAGTTCGGGCAGCGAAAGAGGGCCTTCCACGCAGCACACCAGGCTGGCGGCCGCGAGCGGCGGGGCTGCGCCGTGCGCCTTGGCCAATGCCTCGCGCCAGCCGCCGGGCCAGCGCGCATGCGCTTGCGCGAGCGAGAGCCACGTGATGGAGGGCGGGGTCATGGACAGGGTATGGGTTGCGCGGGCGGCCCCCAGGGCGGGGCCGGTGCCGGCGATCGTACAAGAGCCCCATTCCGGTGTCCGGCATGGCGTGACGGGGACTGCGCCGGGCGCTGCATAGGCCGCGCGGTGCGGCTACGATGACCGGCTTCCCCACCACCTTCACCCGGACGGGCCGCCGCAGCCGATGGCGCCCTCCGCCGCACCGCGATGACCCTCACCCCGCCCCTGTTCGAAGTCCTGCCCCGCGACCTGTCCGCCTACCGCGAGGGCAACACCGGCGTCCCCTACGTACACCGTTTCGCCTCGGGCCAGCCCGGGCCGCACGTGCTCATCAATGCGCTCACGCATGGCAACGAGATCTGCGGCATGGTGGCCGCCACGCACCTGCTGGACAGCGGCGTGCGCCCGTTGAAGGGCACGCTCACCATCAGCTTCGCCAACGTGCAGGCCTACGAATCGTTCGACGAAAGCCGGCCGTTCGACAGCCGCCAGATCGACCATAACCTCAACCGCGTGTGGTCGGCCGCCGAGCTGGACGGCAGCCTGGACAGCATCGAGATGCGCCGCGCGCGCGAGCTGCGCCCCGTGGTGGCCGCGGCCGACCACGTGCTGGACATCCACTCCACCAGCCAGGACGTGGAGCCGTTCTGGGTGTACCCCGCCTATTCGCGCAATACCGAAGTGGCCTGCGCCATCGGCCTGCCGGGCGTGCACCTGCTCATGCCCAGCGGGCTGGGGTCGGGCACGCCGCTGATCCAGCATGGCCGCCTGGGCGAGGCGGGCGGTGCGGGCACGGGGCTGGTGGTGGAGTGCGGGCAGCACTTTTTGCGCTCGGCGGGCGAGGTGGCCACCACGGCGGCGCTGGATTTTCTGGGGTATTTCGGGCTCATCGAACGCGAGCGCCCTGCGCCCGGTCCGCAGCGCCGCTATGAGCTGCTCCAAACCTGCATGGTGACGACGCCGGAGTTCCGCTTCACGCGGCCGCTGGTGGGATTCGAGGTGTTTGCCGAGGGCGAGCTGATCGCCACCGACGGTGCGCAGGAGATCCGCGCGCTGTGCGACGGCTGCACGGTGATGATGCCCACGCGTGCCCCCATCGTGGGCCGCGAGGCGGTGTACCTCACCCGCCCGGTGCCCTGAGCCTGAAGTTGGCAATGGCGTGCAGCGGCGGCGGGGGCAGCCGACGCTGCAGTGGTTGGGTCAGGAGATGACGGGGGAGATCAGGCGCTCGCCGGGGCCACGTGGCCTTCCTGCTCCGCCTGGCCGCCCTTGGGCAGGATCTTGCCGTCCTGCACGTAGAGCTCGTACTGGTCGCGCGGCATGGCGGCCAGGCCGGCGGCGTCGTTGTCCGCCGTCCAGCTCAGTGTCACGCTGTCGGGGGCGTGGGCGAGTTCGACCGGGCCCTCGGGAATGGCGATCGGCATGCCGTCGCCTTCGCGGTACGTGACTTCTCCGCGGATGGTGGCGTGTTGCTTCATGGGATGGTCCTCCTCGGGGTTGCGGGGGCTGCACGGAACCCGCGCAGCTGAAACCCATTACATGGCAGTCGCCAGCGCCGCCGTGTCGGACCCGTTCCCGAATTGCTGCGGTGCAAGAATCGCCACCCGAGCGCGTCAGGCCGCCGGCGCGGCCGGAGCCCGCGCTCCCCGCGCCAGCCGGGCGTCGTGCACCATCGCCAGGGCGTTGAGCCCCGCCACCCCCGCACCGGCCAGACATGCGGCGCTCCACCCGCCGCGCTGCCAGGCGGCGGAGCCGAGCGCCGAGCCCAGCGCGGCCCCGGTGAAGTAGGTGGTCATGTAGACCGCGTTCAGGCGCGAACGGGCCTCGGGGGCCAGCTGGTAGATCACGTTCTGGTTGCTGATGTGCACGCCCTGCAGCGCCAGGTCGATCGCCAGCATGCCCACCAGGAACCACGCGATGGACGTGCCCCCCAGCCACAGCGCTGCCCAACTGGCCAGCACCAGCAGCACCGACACCCGGGTGGTGAGCTGCTCGCGCCCCTGGTCCGCCAGTCGGCCGGCCACGTTGGCCATCAGCGCGCCGGCCACGCCCGCCAGGCCGACCAGCCCGATGTGCGCATCGCCCATGCGGTGGGCGGGGCCTGCCAGCATCAGGGCCATGGTGGAGAACAGCACGCTCACCGAGGCGAACGACAGCCCGCCCAGCAGCGCCCGGCTGCGCAGCCGCGGGTGCCGCCGCGCGAGCGTGCCCAGCGAGCGCAGCACCTGCCCATAGCTCGGCGGGTGCGGGTTGCGCAGCGTGGGCAGGGCGAACCACAGCGCAGCGGCCACCACCAGCAGGGCCACGCCGCCCACGCGGTAGACCAGGTTCCAGCCGCCCAGGCCCGACAGCAGGCCGGCCACGCTGCGCGCGGCCAGGATGCCGGTGAGCAGCCCGCTCATCACCAGGCCCACGGCCTGCCCGCTGCGCCCGGGCGCCGCCAGCGCGGCCGCCATGGGTACCAGCACCTGCGCCGCCACCGAGAACAGCCCGGTCATGAGCGTGCCCAGCGCCAGCAGTGCGAAGCGGTCGGCGAACCCGCTCAGGAACAGCCCCGCCGCCGCCAGCACCATGAGCGTGGCGATCAGCCGCCGCCGTTCCAGCTTGTCGCCCAGCGGCACCAGCAGCAGCAAGCCGACCGCGTAGGCCACCTGCGCGAAGGTGACGGTCAGCGCGGCCGTGCCTTCGGACACCTGCAGGTGCACGGCGATGGAGTGCAGCAGGGGCTGGTTGAAATAGTTGGCGCCCGCGCACAGGCCGCAGGCCACCGCCATCAGCAGCAGCACGGGGGTGGACAGGCCCGCCGACGTGTCGGGGCGGGAGGAGGATGGGGCGGCGGGCAGGGTGCGGTGTGGCATGCGGTGCGGGATTCTCGGTGTCGGGCGCGACGGTGGAGGGATGGAGTGTGTGGAAGCGGCGGCCGGTCAGCCGGCAGGCACGTAGGCGAGGGCTTCGATCTCGAACAGCATGCCGTCGAGCGCCAGGCGCGGCACGGGGATCAGGGTGCAGGCGGGTGCCGGGGCGCCGGCCCACATCGCCATCAGGGCCTGGCCGAAGGTGTGCAGCCGCTGCTCGCTGTGGTCCACGATGAGCACCGTGAGCCTGGCCACGTCCCGGGGCCGCGCGCCGGCGGCCGCGAGCGCGGTGCCGAGGTTGGCCAGGGCCTGGGCGACCTGCGGCGCGAAACCGTCGGCCAGCCGGCCCTGCGCATCTTCACCGCCCTGGCCGGCCACGTGCACCGTGCGCGTTGCGCCTTGCACCACGGCCAGGTGCGAATAGCCATTGGGGCGCGGGTCGTACAGCCCGTCCGGGTTGAGGAAGGACAGGGCGAGCGGCGCGGCGCGCTGGCCGCCGGGCGGCGGAACGTACGCGGCCGCGGCCGGGCCGTGGGGCTGCGGCGCGGGTGCGGATGGGGTGGCGGCGGATGGAGCGGATGGGGTGGCGGCGGATGGGGTGGCGGCGGATGGAGCGGATGGGACAGGCGCGGTGGCGATGGACATGGACCGGTGGGAATGGAGTGGAAAGTGGGCAGTATCGAACCTCAACTAGACTTGAGGTCAACCCTGTGCGACGGTCGCCGTCGCCGCTTCGCTTGCGACGCTTGCCATGCCCCCTTCCCAATCCGCCCGTCCGCCCCGAGCCACGCCCCCACCGGTATCCCCGGCCAGCCCCGGCCCCACCCCCGAACTGACCGTCGGCGAAGTCGCCGCGCGCAGCGGGCTGGCGGTGTCGGCGCTGCATTTCTACGAATCGAAGGGGCTCATCGCCAGCGTGCGCAGCACGGGCAACCAGCGGCGGTATCCGCGATCGGTGCTGCGGCGCGTGGCGGTCATCAAGGTGGCCCAGCGCATGGGCGTGCCGCTGTCGGGCATCGCCGAAGCCTTGCAGGCATTGCCGCAGGGGCGCACGCCAACGGCGGCGGACTGGCGGCGCATGTCCGCGGCGTGGAAGAGCGATCTGGAAGACCGCATCCGCATGCTGACGCAGCTGCGGGACCAGCTCGATGGCTGCATCGGCTGCGGGTGCCTTTCGCTCAAGGACTGCCCGCTGCGCAATGCGCAGGACCTGCTGGCCCAGGCCGGCCCGGGGCCGCACTTCGAGGCGGCCGCGGCCCCTGCGGCTGCCGTTGCGGCGGCCGCCGCACCCGGGGCACCCGCCATGCCGCAGTGGATCTGGCCCGCGCCCAAGAAGAAAAAACAGCGGCCTGCGCCGTGAAAACAGGGCAGGCCGCTGTGGGTGGGCCGGGCGGCAGGGCCCGGCGCCGGTGGGCCCGTGGGCCGTTGCCGTTACTTGTTCTTCAGTTTGCCGCGCGGCATCACCGCGGTGATGGGTGCCATGGGGCGGTCGGAGCCGCTTCCTTCCTTGGGGGGCGAAGTGTCCTTCTTGGGCTTCTTCACCATCTTGTTGCTGCGCTGTTCGCCTTTGGCCATGGAGTGCTCCGTTGCGGGTCGCCGGATGGGACCGTGGCGCGATGGTACACGCCGAAGGCCGCTACTTGGTGTCCGGGTGGCTGTCGCGTTCCGTCAGGCGCTGCAGCAGCGGCACGGCGCTGAAGATTGCCAGCGCCAGCAGCGTGCTGAGCACTGCCGTGGCCTCCAGGCCCAGGCCGGCCGCCACGCCGATGGCGGCGGTGAGCCAGATGCCGGCGGCCGTCGTCAGGCCCTTGACCTGGCTCTCGCCGTCGCCCTTGAGGATGGTGCCTGCGCCCAGGAAGCCCACGCCGGCCACGATGCCCTGCAGCACGCGGCTGTTGTCCCCCGCGCTGATGCCGGCCTGCTGCGCCACCAGCACGAACATCGCTGCACCCATCGACACCAGCATGTGGGTCCGCACGCCGGCGGCCTTGCCCTTGTTCTCGCGCTCCCAGCCCAGCAGGCCGCCCAGCAGTCCCGCGATGCCCAGGCGCACCACGATGCGCGTGGCCTGGCCCAGGTCGGTGAGGTCGGAAAATTCGGCGGCCACGGTGGTGGCGATCTGGTCCCACCAGCCCATCATCGACGGGCTCCGCATGGCAGAGTGGAACGGGGGCGGGTCTGGGTCATCCGGAAATACCTCATGAAAAATGAAGGGAAGGGGTGCGGGGCGCTTTACCGCCGACCAATGTCGGCGCCGCGCCGGCCCCCTGCCAGCAGCCACGGGCGATACCGCAGGTAGGACGCGGCCGTTGGCAAAGGGCACTCATCCAGCAGATCGCCAGGGCAGGGCGAGCACGCGCTGCTGCCAGTCGAGCGCATCGTCCGCGGGGTGCGCACCCGTGGCGGCGGTCTGGGGGCTGGCCGCCCACGGGTCGGGCAACCCGCTGTCCAGGGCCAGCCATTCGCCCGTGACGGGGTGCGCCATGCCCAGGTGCCAGGCGTGAAGCCACAGCCGCTGGCGGCCCAGGCGTTCGGCCCACCAGCGGTTGAGCGGGCCCTTGCCGTGCGTGGCATCGCCCAGGATGGGGTGCGCCAGGTGCTTGAGGTGGCGGCGGATCTGGTGGCGCCGCCCGGTGGTGGGCCGGGCCTCCACCAGCGAGGCGCGCGTGCCGGGAAAGCGCGGGTCGGCGGCCTCGGGCAGTTCCAGCCGGGCCAGGCAGCGCAGCGTGGTGTGGGCGTCCTGCACGGGGGCGTCGGGCGGGGCGTCGTCGGGGCGCAGGGCGTGGTCCACCTCGGCCGCATCGGGCATCCAGCCGCGCACCAGGGCGAGGTAGCGCTTGCGCACCGCGTGGTGCTCGAAGGCCTGCGACAGCGCGCGCGCCGCGGCCGGGTGCAGCGCCATCACCAGCACGCCGCAGGTGCCCTTGTCCAGCCGGTGCACCGGGTACACGTGCTGCCCGATCTGGTCGCGCAGCGCCTGCATGACGAAGCGGGTCTCGCCCGCGTCCAGCCCCGTGCGGTGCACCAGCCAGCCGGCGGGCTTGTACACGGCGACGAGGTGCTCGTCGCGCCAGAGAATGTGCAGGGTGGACATGCAGTGCGGAAAAAGGGAATGGGGCCGGGGCGGGGTCGGCGGGCAGGATAACCGCACCCTCCGCTTCTCGGCCCGGCCCTCAACGCGGTGGCACCGGGGCGGGCGCCCCCGCGCCCCAGGCGGCCACGATGCGCCCCAGGATCCGGATGCCCTGCTCGATCTGCTCCACCGTGAGGCTCGCATACCCCAGCACCCACCCGCCGGGCCGCGCCGGCCCGCCGCGCTGCGCGTCGGCGAACAGCGGCGACACGGGGTAGATGCCCACGCCCTGCGCGCGGGCGGCCTCGGCCAGGGCGGGCTCGTCCTGCGGCCGGAGGAACGGCAGCCACAGCACGCCGTGCAGTCCCGCGGCCGTGCCCGCCAGCTCCGCAGTGGGCGGCAGGTGGCGGGCGACGGCATCGGCCAGCGCGGCGCGGCGGCGTTCGTGCTCGCGCCGGGTGCGCCGCACGTGGCGCTCGTACGCGCCGGTTTCGATCAGCGCGGCCAGCGTGCGCTGCTCCAGCACCGGCGCATGCCGGTCGGCCATGCGCTTGGCCTGGCGGAACACCGCCACCAGGGCCGTCGGCAGCACGAGGTAGCCCAGGCGCAGCTGCGGCGACAGCGCCTTGGAGAAGGTGCCCATGTAGATCACACGGCCATCGGGGTCGATGGACTGCAGCGCGTCGATGGGGCGCTGGCCGTAGCGGAATTCGCCGTCGTAGTCGTCCTCGACGATCCACGCGCGGTGGCGCTGCGCCCATTGCAGCAGCGCCATGCGCCGGCCGATGGGCAGCACGCCGCCCAGGGGGAACTGGTGCGATGGGGTCACATAGGCCAAGCGCACGCGGCCGTCCTCGGGCAGCTGCACGGTGTCCAGGCCGTGCGCATCCACGGGCACGGCCCGCAGGCCCGCGCCCGTGGCCTCGAAGCACCGGCGCGCCATGAGGTAGCCGGGCTCTTCGAAGGCGAAGGTGTCGCCCGCGTCCAGCAGCAGGCGCGCGCACAGGTCGATGCCCTGCTGGGAGCCGTGCACCACCAGGATCTGCCCGGTGTCGCAGGCCAGCCCGCGCGCGCGCCGCAGATAGCCCTGGATGGCGCGGCGCAGGGCGGCATCGCCTTCGGGCGGGATGTAGCACAGGCTGTGCTGGTGGCGCAGCAGCTCGGCCTGGTAGGCGCGGCGCCAGGCCAGCGCCGGGAAGTCGCGCGAGGCCACCGCGCCGTACAGGAAATCGATGCGCGCGGGCTCCGCAGCGGGCAGCGCGGGCAGGTCCATGCCGGCCAGGCGCTGTCCGAAGGCGGACAGCGCGGGGGCGGGCGGGCCCCCGCCGCCCGGGTCGGCGGCCCGGGGCCGGGCGACGGCGGCGGGCGCCAGGGCGACGCGGGCCGCCCGCCCCGGGGCGGTGACCAGAAAGCCCTCCGCCGCCAGTTGCTCGTAGGCCGCGGTGACCGTGGTGCGCGACACCCCCAGGTCCGTGGCCAGGGCCCGGGTGGACGGGGCCCGCGCGCCGGCGGCCAGCGTGCCGTCGGCGATCTGCGCGCGCAGCAGGTCGTAGATGCGGCGGCCGGTGCAGGGCGGGGCAGGGGGGTGGAACTGGTCCATTGAAATGGTGAAAAACTGGCTCTTCGGATTGTGCCGGTTCTGCATGACAGTCTCGTGCACCGCATTCCGACCGAGCCCCACCCATGTACATCCCACCGCATTTCGCCGAAAACCGGCCCGAAGCCCTGCAGCGCCTCCTGCGCGAGCACCCCCTGGGCACGCTGGTCACCCACGGCGAAGGGGGCCTGGACGCCGACCACCTGCCGTTCGAGTTCGACCCGGAGGTGGGCCCGTTCGGCCGGCTGTCGGCCCATGTGGCCCGCGCCAATCCGCTGTGGCAGCGCTGCCCCACGGGCACGCCGGTCATGGTGGTGTTCCACGGCCCCCAGTCCTATATCTCGCCCAACTGGTACCCGAGCAAGCACGAGTCGCACCGCCTGGTGCCGACCTGGAACTACGAGGTGGTGCACGCGCACGGCGTGCTGACCGTGCACGACGACGAACGCTTCGTGCGCCGCATCGTGGCGCGGCTGACGCGCCAGCACGAGGCCGCCGAGCCCCGGCCCTGGAAGATGGGCGATTCGGCGCCCGAATTCATCAACGGCCTGCTGCAGCACATCGTGGGCATCGAGATCGCGCTCACCGCGCTGGTGGGCAAGTCCAAGCTCAGCCAGAACCGCGAGGCGCGCGACATCGCCGGCGCCGCCGACGCGCTGCAGTCGCGCGGCCAGGGCGACCTGGCCGGGAGGATGCGCCCGCTGTCCGCCCCCTGACGCGCGGCGTGGCCGCGAGCGCCCTCGGCCGCTTGACCTGGGCGCTCATGGCACCATGTGGTCAAGACCACCCCGGGCATTTCGCCCCGGGGGTGCCGGCATGGCCCCTGCCCAGGAATCGAATTGCAATGAAGACCATCGACGAGATGCTGAACCTTGACCTGCTGACCCACGAGCAGCATTTCCAGATCAGTGCATGGATCGCGCGCTCCCGCTCACCGGAGGACATCCTGCAGATGCCCGCGCCGTTGTGGCAGGCGGTGGAGCGCGCCAGCCAGACCATGGGCGTCAACGAAGACCTGCTGCGCCCTCCGGCGCTGGACGCCGGAAACGCCGCGCTTCCCTGACATGCAGCGGGCCCTTGGCTGCCGGACGCGCCTCAGCGCAGCACGCGGCACTGGCCGAATTCGCAGCGGATCGCCAGGGCGTCGCCGTTGCTGCAGGGCACGGTGTAGGTCTCGAAACCCGGCCCCTTGGCGGCCAGCCAGGCCATGGGCGTGGCGGTGCAGGACCGGTCGCGTGCGAGGCGCTCGGCGTTGAACGTGTCGGTGCCGATGGCGCGCGCGGGCAGGGGCGTGTAGTCGGCGTGTGCCGAACGGGCGGGCTGGTTGGGCTCCGGCACGGCGGCCACGGCCGGGTAGGTGCTGCCGGCGTAACCGCGCCCGGCCATGCAGTTGGCGACGATGCCCTGGCGCCGCTCCAGTGCCTGGACGCCCTGCGTGGCGCCGAGCGCCCCGCCGATCAGCGCCGAATCCTGCACCGCGTTGCGGCTGCCGCCCAGCGCCCAGACCACGGTGGCGGCCAGCACGGCGCCGGCGACCAGGCCGTCCACGGTCTCGCTGGCCACCCCGATCTGGCTGGCGTAGCGCTGGCAGTCGGCCAGGTCGGCCGCCTGGCGCGCGGGATCGGCGGGATGACCCGCGCTGCCGGGCGCGCCGAGCGATAGGCTGTCCGCGCCGCGCGTGGCGCAGCCGGCCAGGAACAGGGCCAGGACGCAGAGGGACAGCTTGCGCATCGAAAACTCCTTGCGGATCGGTCGTACACCCGGCAGCAGGCCTGCATGGCACCAGGCGCCGGCCCAGGGGCATTGGACAGCCAAAACGCTCCCGCTGCCAAGCCCCCGCCCCGAGTGCTCCGTGCCAGTGCCCAGGCCCAGTGCCCGACAATGCGCCCCATGACGATCCCCACGAAGAAAACCCTCCTGCCCCTGCAACTGCTGGTGCACCCGGACAAGAACGATCCCAACCCCCTGGTCCTGTACCACGGCCGCTGCGCCGACGGCTTCGGTGCCGCGCTGGCCGCCTGGCGCTACTACGGCGGCCAGGCCGAGTGCGTGGGCCTGTCGCACGGGCAGGTGCAGTCGGTGGACGACCTGCCCGCGCTCGAAGGCCGGGCGGTGTACATCCTCGACTTCTCTTTCACGCCGGACATCCTGGGCGCCATCGACGAACGCGCCGCCAAGCTGGTCATGCTGGACCACCACAAGAGCGCTGCCGAAAAGCTCACCGGCTTTGCCTGCCGCTGCGGCGTGGTGCACTTCGACATGGACAAGTCGGGCGCGCGGCTGGCGTGGGAGTTTTTCTACCCCGACACCCCGCTGCCCGACCTGGTGCGCTACGTGGAAGACCGCGACATCTGGGCCTGGGCCTACCCCGAGAGCGCCGGCTACCTGGCCGCGCTGGACATGGAGCCCTTCGACTTCGCGCGCTGGGAGGCCATCGCCGCGTTCACGCCCGAGCAGTCCGCCGCCTTCGTGGCACGCGGCAATGCCATGGACGAGAAGTTTCGCCACCTCGCCGCTGACGTGGCGGGCGGCGCGCAGCCGATCACGTTCAACGGCAAGCAGGGCCTCATGGTGAATGCCCCGGGCGCCTTCCACAGCCTGATCGGCGAGATGCTGTCCAAGCAGTGCGGCACGTTCGCGCTGATGTGGATCGTCAGCAAGGAGGGCAAGGTGAAGGTGGGCCTGCGCTCGCAGCGCAACTTCGACTGCTCGGTGCTGGCCGAGAGCATGGGCGGCGGCGGCCATGCGCAGGCCTGCGGGTTCCGCATGGGGGCGGAGCGCCTGCCCGAGTTGCTGTCAGGGATGTTTGGCTCGGCAGGCGGATGAACCCATGCTCAAGGAACCCCGTGGCGCGGCGAGCGGGCACTGGCACTTCTTGCAATGCAGGGTATGCGGCCGTCTCGCTTGGCCGCAATGCGCTCATGAAGCCGCGACACAGTAGCGCTTGAACAAGGTTTGTCCCCGCTGGATGTCCTTTGCGAGTTCGTTGGCCGAAAGACCGTCGAAGTGGTTGGGATCAGCGATCAGCGTGGGTGCGAGTCCGTTTTCCAGCAGGAGCTTGTTGACGACCAGGAAGCCCGTAGTCCGTGCGTTGCCGTCCATGAAGAGGTGGGCCTGCTCCAGTCGCTGCGCGCAGCGTGCGATGGCCCGCAACTTTTCCTTTTCGGAAGATGCCTTGGCGACGTCCGTGCGGTATTCGCGCAGGATCAGCGATGCCTTCTCGGCATTGTCGCTACGGTCCAGGGCAGGGGTCGCCAAGCGCACCAGATAGGTGCCCGGGTGCCATTGATGCGCGGCCGTGAGGCGGTGTCGCTCACTGCGATCATTCCTGTCGACGAGCCACAGGCCATTGCGCTGGTCTGCCGGCATGGCACGTTCGTTCTTCAGTAGCTCCTTCAATCCCTCCGAGCTGACGTTGCCGACGTCTGCGTCCAGATGGAATTCGACATCCTCGCAGTGGCGGAGTCCGGACGGCAGTTGTCCTTCCACACGGGTGGGAGAAGCTGCCAGCGGTTTGAATGAAGGAATGTCATCCACGTCATGGACGTTCTGGTCCAGCGCACCCCGGCGGAATACACCCGCCGTGCACGCATCATGCAGATCTACCAGCATTTCGGTATCGAGTTCCCGGCCCTGCCGCTGGTGCACCAGCATTTTGCGCAAACCGTCCAGCATGCCGCCCATGTAGCCGGGCTCGTTCTCGTAGCGCAGGCCAGCTGCAGGCCCTTCGGTCCAGGCGGCATGGTCCAGAACCATGCGCCATGCCTCCTGGGCCGCCATGCCTCTGAACGCAGGCACGCCCTGCAGGCAGGGCTTGAGTTCTTCTTGCGCGCGCGCCGCCTCGCGCATGCCATAAAGCGTATGCAAAAGCGTAGACCGGTCGGACAGGCTGAGTTGCGTTCCGATGGAGCCGTAAGCGACCGCCGACATCATGGCATCGCTGGCGCAAGCCCTGGCCATCGGCATGCCGAGCCGGCTGTGGGAGGCCAGCGCGTCCACATCTTCGGCAAGCGCACCCATGTAGCGGCCCAATGCAGGCCCCTGAAGGTCCTGGTAGGCAGAGCCTTTGGGCATTGAGTCAAGAAAGGCTGCAGCGCTGGACGGGGTAGCGCAGTAGCCGGAGCGTTGCAGCCGCAATGCTTCTTCGCGCAACATGGAAGGAGTGGCCGCCTGGTTCGCCAGGGATGCACGAGGCGCCAGCCCACCGCCCGGTGATGACGCCCTGGATCGGGGCGAGATTGCCGGCGACTCCACGTCGGAGGCCGCCGGCGTTGCGGCTGGGGATGCCTGCGCGCTGGATACGTAGCTGTGTCGAGGCGAAGCGTTGCTTCGCAATGAAGATCCACAAAGTCCCATGTTTTTCCATTGAAGTGGAGCCATGCCGCAGCCATGCAGGCCAGCGGCACTGGATGGCCGATGGAAAATTCTAGGAACTGTCCGAGCCGGCGCACATGCGCCTTGCGATGCAAGGGCTGGAAATGCGAAGCCGGTCCCAACCATCAGCTTCCGCCTGCGCTCACACCAGCTTCAAATCCTTCGGCCGGGTCTGCGGGAACACGCGGGCCAGGGCCGCGGGCGACAGCCCGTAGGTGCGGGCGAACAGGCCGCCCAGCACGGCACGGTAGTCGTTCAGCACCGGGTAGTCGCGGTTTTGGAACAGGGTGGTGGCCGTCAGCGCCTGCTGCTCGCCCGCGATGCGCCCGCCCGCGATGCCCCCGCCCAGCACCCACATCACGCTGCCGTGGCCGTGGTCGGTGCCGCGGTTGCCGTTCTCGCGGAAGGTGCGGCCGAACTCGCTGATGGCGACGACCGTGGTGCGGTTCCACGCCGGCCCCATCTCGTCGGCGAAGGCCGCGAGGCCCCGGCCCAGCTCCTCGAAGCGGTTGGCCAGCGCGCCCGTGGCGTTGCCCTGGCCCACGTGCGTGTCCCACCCGCCCACGTCCACGAACCCCAGGTTGTAGCGCGACTGCATCAGCCGGGCCATGCGGCGCGCGGTGCCCTCGAAGCCCTTGGTGCTCAGCGCGTTGCGGCTGGCGGCATCCATCTCGCCCTGCATGGTGCGCGCCACCTCGTCGCGCGTCTGAAATCCCTCGGCCACGGC
Organism: Acidovorax sp. SUPP1855; assembly: GCF_030158955.1. Lineage (NCBI taxonomy): Bacteria > Pseudomonadati > Pseudomonadota > Betaproteobacteria > Burkholderiales > Comamonadaceae > Acidovorax > Acidovorax sp. SUPP1855. Next base: position 242,187 of record NZ_BQXI01000004.1, read on the forward strand.
GGCGGCCAGCGGCGTGCCCCCGTACATCGAGGCGATCAACCCGGCCTGCCGGTCGTCGATGCCGGGCTTGGCCGCGCCCGCGGCGCCTAGGGCGGTGTTGGGCACGTCGTAGCCGCCGCGCAGCACCAGCGGCAGCGTGTCGGTGAAGGCCATGGGCGACAGGTGGTCGTGCCAGCGCGGCTGCACGCCCAGTTCGGTGGCCAGGCGGTTGAGAAAGCCCGATCGGTAGTCGCGCCGCCCGCCCACGGGCTGGCCCAGCTCGATGCTGTCCTGCGTGTCGAAGTGGCTGCGCGTGAGGTCTTCGGTGCCCGAGAACGGCACGAACGCCACCTGCTTCTTCTCGTACAGCGGCATCAGCGAGCCCGCCAGCGCCGGGTGCAGGCCCCAGTCGGCGGTGAGCGGCAGCGCGCCCCCGGCGTCGCCTGGCTTGGCGATGGCGATGTTGGGCCGCGTCTCGTAGTAGTAGCTGCTGGAGGTGGGCACGAGCAGGCTGGCGCAGTCGTACCCGCCGCGCAGGAAGACCAGCAAAAAGCGTGCATCCACCGCCTGCGGGGTGGCCGCGAGGCTGGCCTGCAGCACGCCCGGCGCGGCGAGCGCGGCCAGCGCCTGCAGGCACTGGCGGCGGGTGGGAGTGGGGCCGGCCCCGGAAGGGCCGGAGCGGCGGGGGCGAAGAAGTGCGTCATGGCGAAGCCTTTCAGCGGAACAGCGAAACGGGGTGGGGGGCGAGGCGGACGATGGGCTGCGGGTGGCGGAGAGCGCCGTGCGGCCGGGCCGCTCAGGCGTACATGAACTCCGGCGCGCTGAGCAGGAAGGTGTTCCATTCCAGCGGCGAGGCCGCGCGCGCCAGCGCCACGCGGGTGGCCGGGGCCAACTGCGGCTCCAGCGCGCGGTAGTAGGCGCTCTGGGCCAGCGCCGGGGGCGCCACGCGCGGCGGCGGTGCGCCGTCGGGGCGGTAGAGCGCGGCGGCGCCCGCGCCGGCCAGCGCCCGCGCCACCTCGAAGCGCACGGCCATCTGGCCCGAACTGGTCCACGCGGCCGAATCGAGCGGGTAGCCGTCGGGCGTGGCGCGGCCATACAAGGGCTCGGCCAGGCGCTGCAGCCACGACAGGGCCGGATCGGGGTTGACCAGCACGCGGTCGGCATAGCCCATGCGCAAGCCGGCCATCACGTACTGCACCGGGTCGCGCAGCCGCTTGCCCAGCGAGGCCTGGAACGGCGCGCTGGCGAACAGCGTCTGCAGCACGGCGGCGATGTGGCCGTCGCTGCGGGTGAACGACTCGGCCATGGCCTCCAGCAGCGCTGGCGGCGGCGCATCGCCCACGAGGTAGGTGGCGAGCTTGCGCGACACGAAGCGCGCCGTGGCCGGGGCGCGGGCCAGGCGGTCGAGCGCCTCGTCCAGCTCGGCCATGCCCTGGCCCTGCAGCGGCTGGCCCAGCAGCTCCTTGGGCCCCCAGTCGTGGCGCTGGGGGTGGAATTCGTACAGGCCGTGGCGCACGTACTGGCGCGTCCACTCGGCTTTGAGCTTCGGCGGCGGCTCGCCCAGCGGGCGCAGCGACACGCCGTGGCCGGTGAGCACGCGCGCCATCTCCTGCACGTCGCGCTGGCTATAGCCGCCATCCACGCCCAGGGTGTGCAGCTCCATCAGCTCGCGCGCGTAGTTTTCGTTGATGCGGTTGGCGGCGTTCTGCGCGTTGTCCAGGTAGCGCAGCATGGCCGGGTGGCGCACGGTGGCGCCGAGCAGGTCCCGAAAGCGCCCCAGCGCGTGAGGGCGGATGGCGCGGTCCTCGTAGTCGCCCACCATGGCGCGGATGTCGGCCTTGCCGGCGAAGACGCTGAAGTGGTTCATCCAGAACCAGGTCATCTTCTCCTGCAGCTGCGCGGGCGAGTACACGGCCCGCAGCACGAAGCGGCGCTCGGCCTCGCGCTGCAGGGCCCGCATATCGCGCTGGTAGGTCTCCTGCGCGGCCTTGCGCGCATCCTCGTCGGGCATGTCCTTGATGGCCTGCTGGCGGCCCTGCATGTCGATGGCCAGCACCTCCATGGGGGTGCGGGTGATGGCCATGGCGTCGATCTGGGCCTGGGCCTCGGGCGGCAGGGCCGCGGGGCCGGAGCGCAGCTGGGCGGCCAGGTAGCCCGCCGTGCCGGACTCGGCCAGCGCCTGCTGCGAGGCCGCCGTGGCGCCCCACGAAAGGCGGTCCAGCAGGCGCACGCTGCCAGCATCGTCCAGCCCGGGTGGCGTGCCCCCCGGACTGCCGGCGGCCCAGGCACTGCCGCCGGCGGCGGCGAGCGACACGGCGGTCCATCCCAGCCAGTGCCTGCGGGTGAGGGGCAGGGCGGTCGAAGCGGAGGGCGAGGGGTTCATGGCAGGGCTCCATGGGGAAAACGGTGCCCATGGTGCAGCGCGGCGCGGGGCGCGGCAAGGGGGGCCGCAGGGGTTTTACGCCCGGGATACAGATGTATCTGCGGCGGCCAAAAAAGCTTCAAGCCAAAATCGCCCGCAGCACAATATCCACTAGGGCATATTGCTATTAAAATATGAGCAAATGGGCGGGCTGCGGACTTTTTGGTAACCGCTGTCAACCGCCGGCCGTTCAGCGTCAGCGGCGCTGGCGTTCCTCGCTCGCTTCCTCGAAGCGGTCCACATCGCGCAGGGGCTTGAACAGGAGCGTCCAGGCGCCCACCACCGCCAGGGTGCACAGCCCGCCCGCCACAGCGGCCGGCACGGCGCCCAGCCACGCGGCGCTGGTGCCGGCGCGGAACTCGCCCAGTTCGTTGGACGAGCCGATGAACAGCATGTTGACCGCGTTCACCCGCCCGCGCATGGCATCGGGCGTGGAAAACTGCACCAGCGCCCCGCGGATGTACACGCTCACCATGTCGGCCGCGCCGGCCACCATCAGCGCCAGGAACGACAGCAGGAACCAGTGCGACAGCGAGAACACGAGGTTGGCCGTGCCGAAGATGGCCACCGCGATGAACATGCGCCGCCCCACGTGGCGGTTGAAGGGCCGTAGCGTCAGGAACAGCCCCGCGCCCACCTCGCCGATGGCGATGGCGCTGCGCAGCGCGCCCAGGCCCTGCGGTCCCACGTGCAGCACCTCGTGCGCGTAGATGGGCAGCAGCGCCACCACGCCCCCCAGCAGCACGGCGAACAGGTCCAGCGAGATCGTGCCCAGGATAATGGGGCGCGTGCGGATGAAGTGGATGCCCGCGCCGAAGCGGTCCCACATGCGGCCCTGCGTCGGCGAGGGCGGCGCGGCGTATGCCACCGTCACGCGCGACAGCAGCAGCGCGCCCAGCGCGAAGCCCGCGCAGCACACGGGATAGGTGAGCGAGGCGCCGCCGGTGGCATACAGCACCCCGCCAATCAGCGGCCCCGTGATGCTGGCCAGGCGCATCAGCATGCTGTTGGTGGCCATGGCCTGCGCCAGCTGGGCGCGCGGCACGATCTGCGGCAGCAGGCTTTGCAGCGCCGGCCCCGAGAACGCACGCGAGCAGCCGAACAGCACCAGCGCCGCATAGATGCCCGCCACGCCCGCCGTGCCGTGCCCCGACAGCCACCACAGCAGCGCGCTGCACACCGCGCCCACCGACCAGCTCACGGCCAGGATGTGCCGGCGGCTGGCGCGGTCGATCAGGTCGCCGGCCGGCAACAACAGGCACAGCATGGGCAGGAATTGCGCCAGGCCCACGTAGGCCAGGGCGATGGGCTCGCGCGTGAGGTCGTACACCTGCCAGGCCACGACCACGGCTTGCACCTGGGTGGCGAACACGGCCACCAGGCGGGCGATCAGGAAGGCGAGGAAGCCGCGGTGCCGGTAGACGCTTTCGGTGGCAGGAACGGGGGGAGCGGGGGAGGCGGTGGGAAGGTCGGGCACGGCGCTGGGGAGGCTGGAGGGTGGCTGGCCGGAGCCTGCCCGGCCAGCGAACGGGCGGACGCGGCGGGCGGCTCCAACGGTGGGAAGTCAGCGCCGCATGCTACCGGTTTATCCGCGCGGGTGCTGTCGCCGGTAGTCCCAGGGCGCGCGCGGCCGCTTTTGCGACCACAGCCCGGTGTGGCTGGCCTGGGCCTGGCGCTGCAGCGCCGCCAGCTGCGGGTAGGCGGCCGCGCGCGGCGTGTACACCCAGGCGAGCCCGGCGCGCACCTGGGCCGTGGCCGCATCGCCCTGGCCGCAGCGCACGTGCGCCACGGTGCGGCCGTAGGCGTCGCGGGCCACGGTCTGCAGCGTGGCTTTCTGCCGCAGGCACAGGCGCGCGAGGTTCTGGCGGGACGGCGGGCCGAACGCCTGGCGGCGCTCGGGCGCATCGATGGCGGCCAGGCGCACCTGGATCGGGCGGCGGTCGCCGCAGCGGGCGGTGAGGGTGTCGCCGTCGCTGACGGCGACGACCAGGCAGAGCAGGGTGGCGATGGGCACGGGGGATCGGAGCGGGGGAGGGGATGCAATGAAGGCGGGCGCAGGGGCCGCGCCGGCCGCGCACTATAGCCGCACCCCGGAAAGGCGCCGGCCGCGCCCGGCCGCCACTGCCCAAAATGCAGGCACCGGGCTGCAAGCCACTGCCTGCGCCGATCCGGCGAGTTGTCCCTGGGGTTGTCCACAGAACGGCCCACAGAGGGCGGGCATAACTTCGGCATGCGGTGGAGGGGCGCTCGCAACGCAGGCGCTCAAGGCGAAAAATGCTCCCAGGACAATCAGTACTAGGGCATTGCGCTATCAAAAAAGTAGCGTTTTGCCGGCCGGCCTGAAACCACTGGATACACTGCCGTCCGCATGCGCCGCCGGACCTGGCGGCGCAAGGCCGACAGCACACGACACCAAGGACACGAGGGCATGGCAACGATGCACGACACATCCACATCCACATTCGATTTCGCGCGGGCGGCGTGCCGCCGTGGAAGGGTCCTGGCGGCCGGCATCGCGCTGGCGGGCCTGGGCGTGCTGGGTGGGGCGTCGCTGCCCGCCCAGGCCAGCAGCGGACCGCAGCCCTGGGGCCAGCGCCTGGTGGAAACCCAGGAACTGCCGGCCGAAGCGCTGGCGAAGTTCGCGTTGTTCCAGGACCGGAAAGACACCGCCGATTCGGCCCGCTCCGCAGCCGCACCGCCCCAGACCCAGGCCTGGACGGGCGAAGAGATGGCGTTGCCCCGCAGCGGCAACCCCTACACGCTGGTGGTGCGGGTCTCGGGCGTGGCGCTGGCCGACGGGGATGTCGGCGCGCGCTGGATGGCGGGCTGGTCCATCCATGGCGCATCGCGCGTGGGTGCCGTGCCCCAGGTCGCCGCGCGGGGCGTGCGCGCCGGCCAGGTCGTGGAGATGGCCGGCGCCGCGGCGCCCTTGAGCTTCAAGGAAGACCGCACGGTCCCGCCGGTGCTGGAGTTCGCAGGGGTGAGCAACCTGCGCATGGACCGGGTGCGGCTGGAGGTGTGGTCGGGCATGCGCTCGTCCAACCCGGTGGAACGGCTCATGCCGTGGATGCCCCTTCTCACCGGGGCCGTGTTTCTGGGCCTGATGCTGTGGTGGCGCCGCCGTTGAGCGGGCGGCGGGGCAGCGACGGTGGGGCGGCGGCGCCGGGCCTTGGGTCCCGCGCGCGTCCAGTCACAGGTCCAGCGGCTGCCCGGGCTTCCACGCATCGGCGCGCCGCCGTGCTTCGGCGATATCGACCGGGACCATCCTGCGGGCCAGCAACTGAAGGTGCACAGCCCCGTAGCGGGGCAGGGTGAGCGGGTCTTCCGGGTTGCCGCGGCCCAGGCGGTCGGCCAGTTCCAGCAGCATGTAGGCGGCAACGGGCCGCTGGGCCACGGTGGCCGCGCCGTTGGCATAGAGATCGCCCAGCCGGTACAGCCCGGCCGCATCGCCCTGGCGCGCCGCGCGCAGGTACCAGTTCTCGGTCAGCGACATCTGGCGGGGTTCTCCGCCACGGCCCTCCTGGTAGATGGCGCCCAGCCGCACCGCCGCCAGGCTGGAGCCCTGGTGGGCGGCCCGGGTCAGCCACTGCATGGACTCGGCATGGTCCCTGGGGATGCCGTTGCCCTCGTCCAGCATGGCCGACAGCAGCACCATGGCCCGCAGGTGCCCTTGCTGGGCCATGGCCCGCACGGTGGGCAGAACGTCCAGGCCCTGGCCGCGGCGCCACTGGGTCTCGGCCGCACCGAGCCGGGCCAGTTGTTCCATGCCTTCCCGCTGCGTTGCGATCTGCAGGGCGCGCGCATCGCTTTCGGCGCGGGCGATGCGTTCGGCGGCCTGGGCCTTGTCGTGGTTCCACTTCCAGCCCATCAGCGCCATCAGCACCACCACGCCGCCCGCCAGGACGATCAGGGTCCAGGGCTTGTCGCCGGGGGCGGCGGCCGGCCGGGCGCGGGCGCCCTCGGGCTTTTGCCGCGCCGCCACGCTGGTGGGAAGCACCTTGTCGTAGGCCACCTCGCACCGCGGGCATTGCCAGGCCGGTGCGGTATCGGTGGCCTGCCGGGTGTGGCTGCAGCGCGGGCACACGCGCACGGCAGCGGCGCGGGCGGCCTCGGGCGTCTCGACGGGTTCGAGCGAAAGATCAGCGGCGTTCAAGGTTCCATTCCTTTTGGGGAGCGATTGTGCTGCGCCTGCCCGGCCCGAAGCGCCAGCGGCTCGAATATTCGGCAAAAAGGCCGCCAGCACAATGAAATCTAGGGCATTTTGCTATCAATTAAATAGCAATTCATGCGCTATCCCCCAGGCTCTGCGGGCACCGCTGCCGCCGCCTGCCAGGTCCCCGGCGCCAGCCCGTCCAGCGAATAAGGCCCGATGGCGGCGCGGATCAGCCGCAAGGTGGGCAGGCCGACTGCCGCGGTCATGCGCCGCACCTGGCGGTTGCGGCCTTCCCGGATGACCAGTTCGATCCAAGCGGTGGGGATGCGCTGGCGCACGCGGATGGGCGGATCGCGCTCCCACACGGCGGGCGGCGGCTCCATGCGGCGCGCCCGGGCCGGGCGGGTGGGGCCGTCGTTCAGCTGCACGCCGTCGCGCAGCGCGGCCAGGGCGGCTTCGTCGGGTGTGCCCTCCACCTGCACCCAGTACGTCTTTTCCATCTTGAAGCGCGGATCGGTGATGCGCGCCTGCAGCGCGCCGTCGCTGGTGAGCAGCAGCAGCCCTTCGCTGTCGGCGTCCAGCCGGCCCGCCACGTACACGCCGGGCAGGTCGATGAAATCCTGCAGCCCGCGCCAGCGCCCCTCGGGCGTGAACTGGCTCAGCACGCCGTAGGGCTTGTGAAAGCGGATGAGGCGGGGCGTGCCGGGGGCGGCGGTGGCTGCCGCAGCGGCGGCAGGGGATCGGGCGGAAGGGCGTGCGGCCGGCGGCCGGAGTGGCCGGAGCGGGCGGGATGGGCGCAAGGGGCCAGGAGCGCGCGGGGAACGGGGCGGGGTCGGCATGGGGCGGCAAGCATAGCGCGGTGGGCGTCCCACGCCGTGGCGACCGGCGCGGCGTGCCGCTCGCGCAGGCTTTCAGTCGCTGCCGCCTGCCACGGCGCGCACCCCGGCCGCGCCCACGTCCACCGCCGTGCCCACCACGGTGGCGCCGACCTTCACCGTGGTCGCCACCACCGTCACCGCGGCATCGCCCACGGCCACCACAGCGCAGCCGCTGCACAGCACCGCCATCGCCGCGAGCGCGGCACCCAGAAAAGATCGCATGGAAACCACCCAAAAAGGCCAGGGGATCGAAGGCGGAAATTGTCGCTGCCCGCTCCGCGAAGCGGCCCCTTCTTTACCTGCCCGTGTCGGCCCTGCGCAACGCCCGTCCGGCTCAGACGGGCAGGAACAGCGCCGGGTCCACCATCGTGCGGTTGAGCATCACGCCCCAGTGCAGATGCGGCCCGGTCACGCGGCCGGTGGCGCCCACCGCGCCCAGGCGGTCGCCGGTCTGCAACTGGTCGCCCACCTTGGCGTCGATGGCGCTCAGGTGGGCATAGACGGTGAGCAGTCCGCCACCATGGTCCAGCCACACGGTGCCGCCGCTGAAGAAATATTCGCCTGTGTCGATCACCCGGCCCGGCAGCGGCGCGACGATGGCCGTGCCCTTGGCTGCAGCGATGTCCATGCCGCTGTGCGGATTGCGCGATTGCCCGTTGAACACCCGCCGCAGCCCGAACGAGCTGGACCGGGGGCCCGGCACCGGGACGTGCATGCGCAGGTCGGCCGGCTTGGGCAGCGGTGTGGAAAACGCCGCCGTCACCTGCCGCTGGTGTTCGCGCTCGCGCTCGAAGCGGGCGTTGCCCTCGGCGGAGAGGTCCACGGTGCGCGGCGCGACGTTCAGGCGCTGCTCGCGGTACTTCTTGGGCGCGATGGTGTAGGGCACCTTGCGCGCTGCATCGCCCTCGGTGGCCGAACCCCGCACCACGATCCCGGCGGCCCCCGCCTGGGCCGCCAGGGGAATGCCGACGATGGCCGTCCACTCGATGGCATCGCCCAGCACGAGCACCGGCACGTCGCCCGCGCCTTCGTCCACGTGCGCCACCGGCCGTGTGGCCGCCGGCCCCAGCGACAGGCGCGCCACGCCGCCGGGCAATTGCGATGCGCGGGGCCAGACGGATGGGGAGGGCGCTGGCGAAGGCGCGCTGGCCCGGGGCTTGGCCGCTTGGACGGGGCCCTGCCAGGCCAGCAGGCCCAGCGTGGCCACGAGGGCGGTGCGCCGGCTGGCCTGCAGAGAAAGGGAGGGGGGAGTGCGGTGGTCTGCCATGGCGCGGGCGAAGGAAGGGAAGAGGGGATGCCGGCAGTTTAGCGACGGCGCCTGCGCCCGCGCGCGCCCGAAGCCCTGGCATGTGCGGACGGCTCGGGAGATACCCTGCCTTGGCCACGCCAGGGCCGCCGGGCGGCGCCGGCCCCGGTACGATGCCCTGCATGCGCCGCGCATGCCCGCTTCCGCCCTGCCATTCGGTTGCCGCGGGCCCTTGGCCGGGTCCGCTGGCACCGCCGTCACCGGCGCAGGCGCTGCCCTCCGGCCTTCGCCCCTTCAGCTCCTGAATTGCTGCGCCATGCCGCCTGCCGCCCGCCCCCATTCCCCACCGCCCGGCGGATCGCCAGCGCGCCGCGCGGCCGATGGCGTCCTGCCGCCACCCCCGGGCCTGCGGGGCCGGATCGACCGGGCGCTGTTCGGCCAGAGCAAGCAGGTGCGCATCCGCATGTCGCAGTGCCTGCTGGCGTTCGGCCTGCTGTGCCTGATCGCCCTGGTGCAGCAGGCCGAGGTGATGCTGGGGCTGGTGGACGCCAGGCAGGCCTATCCGCTGACTGCCTTCGCGCTGGGCACCAGCTTCGTCTGCTGCGTGCTCGTGCGCAGCGGCCAGGGCCGGCGGCTGTCGCCGCACGATCCGTCGCTCTCCATGCTGCAGTCGGTGCTGGCGGCCACAGCGCTCGGCTGGGCCTATGCCATCACCGGGCCGGCGCGCGGTGCGCTGCTGGGCCTGCTGGCACCGCTGTTCCTGTTGGGCGGCATGTTCCAGCTGCGGGCCGGGCAGACGCGTGTGCTCATGGCGTACTGGCTGGTGCTCGTGACCGGGGTCATGCTGTGGCGCACGTCGGGCGATTCGCCGCGCTACGACCCACGGGTGGAGGTCATCCACTGGGCCTTCTCGCTCATCGTGGTGACGGCGGTGGCCGCGCTGGCCATCCGCATCGGCCGCCTGCGCAGCCGCCTGGCCCGGCAGAAGGCCACCCTCACCGAGGCGCTGGAACTGAGCCGCAAACTCGCCGAGCACGATGCGCTGACCGGCCTGCTGAACCGGCGTGCCATGGGCGACCTGCTCACCCTGCACTGGACGGTGGGCGCCGCGGTGCAGCCGCAGGACGGGCGGCCGGGCGAGCCCGCCACGGCGCCGATGGCCATGGCCATGATGGATATCGACCACTTCAAGCACGTGAACGACACGCACGGGCATGCGGTGGGCGACGCCGTGCTGCAGCGCTTCGCCGAGATCGCCCAGGCCGGCGTGCGCGGGCGCGACGTGCTCTCGCGCTGGGGCGGGGAAGAGTTCCTGCTGCTCATGCCCGGCACCGGCCAAAGCGGTGCGATGCGCGTGCTGGAGCGGCTGCGCGGCCAGATGGAGCGCGGCGGCTTCGAGGCGCTGGCGCCGGGCCTGGTGGTGACGTTCTCCGCCGGCGTGGCCGAGCGCGTGCCTGGCGAGCCCCACGCCGCCACCGTGGAGCGGGCCGACAAGGCGCTCTACCGCGCCAAGCACAACGGCCGCAACCGCTTCGAAGCCGGCTGACCGCCGCAGGCCGGCGGCACGCACGCCCCCGCGCAGTGCGCTGCCACGGCCCCCGTGCGCTGGCCGAGTTGGAGGCGTGGGCTTACAAGCGCGCACCCGGCGCCCACCCACAATCGCGCACATGAAAAAAACAGGCCGCACCCTGCTCACCGTAGCACTCACCTTCGTGGCCACCACCGCCATCGTGCTGTTCGCGCTGAACTTCACCGCCGGCGAGAAGAAAGTGCAGCACCAGATCCCGCGCCTGTACACCACCGCCCACCCGCAGTACGAACGCGCCATGGGCAGCCTGCTGGGCCCGGGCATCACCAGCGGCAACGAGGTGGTGGAACTGCTCAACGGCGACCAGATCTTTCCGCCCATGCTGGCCGCCATCCGGGCCGCGCAGAAAAGCGTCACCTTCGAAACCTACATCTACTGGTCCGGCGACATCGGCAAGCAGTTCGCCGATGCCCTGAGTGAGCGCGCCCGTGCCGGCGTGAAGGTGCATGTGCTGCTGGACTGGGTGGGCAGCTCCAAGATGGACGAGAGCTACTTCACCGAGATGAAGGCGGCCGGCGTGGAGGTCGAGAAATTCCACAAACCCCACTGGTACAACCTGGCCCGCCTGAACAACCGCACGCACCGCAAGCTGCTCGTCACCGACGGACTGGTGGGCTTCACCGGCGGCGTGGGCATCGCGCCCGCATGGACCGGCAACGCGCAGGACCCCGACCACTGGCGCGATTCGCACTACCAGGTCAAGGGCCCGGCGGTCGCGCAGATGCAGGCCACCTTCCTGGACAACTGGCTCAAGGTCACGGGCAAGGTGATGCACGGCGAGGCGTATTTTCCCGCCATCGCCCAGAGCGGCACGCAGAAGGCGCAGATGTTCTCCAGCTCGCCCTCCAGCGGCAGCGAGAGCATGCAGCTCATGTACCACCTGGCCATCACCTCGTCCGAGCGCAGCCTGGACCTGTCGGTGGCGTACTTCGTGCCCGACGACCTGACCCGGCAACTCATGCTGGACGCCCTGGCGCGCGGCGTGCGCATCCGGCTCATCACGCCCGGCGAGCACACCGACACCGAAACCGTCAAGGCCGCATCCCGCGCCACCTGGGGCGAACTGCTGCAGGCCGGCGCCGAGATCTACGAGTACGAGCCCACCATGTACCACTGCAAGGTCATGATCGTGGACCAGCTCATGGTGTCGGTGGGCTCCACCAACTTCGACAACCGCTCGTTCCGGCTGAACGACGAGGCCAACCTGAACGTGTACGACGCCCCTTTTGCACAGCGGCAGACGGTGGTGTTCGAAGATGATCTGAAGCGGTCGCGGCGGGTGACCTATCAGGACTGGCTGGATCGGCCGATGAGGGAGAAGCTGGCGGAGAAGGCGGCGAGCCTGTTACAGACGCAGTTGTAGGCTGCGGTGCAACGGCTGAGGACCGCCGGTGCATGCCACCTCGCCTTGGACATGAGTACACTGCGTGACAATAAAGCAAGTGATCAAGGAGGTGTGCGATGAACGATGTGTATGACCGAACCGCTCTGGAGGGATCGCTTTCCCAGCTGGAATCCGCTACGGCGAATTTTGCCCAGCGATTCATTCAAGACGGGAAAGTGCGGCAAAGTTACATCGAGAAAACCCGCCAGTTGGCGCAGGAATACCGGGCTCGGGTCGCTTCGGGCGCACTCTCCGCTGACGATGCGGCGCGGCAGGTTCAGTCGATTCGCAACGACATTCTGGAAGCCCAGAGGTTGCGCTCTACCGACATCGGCCGCGCCAAAGCGATCAATTTGAAGAAGGTCGGCTTGAGCCTGGCCGACCTGACCGAAAAGTACGCCAAAGACAAGTTCGGAAAGCCATTCACCTCGCTGGCGCCCAACCAACAAAACCTCGTGTACCTGGAAATCATCGATAGCGCCGGACGCCAACGGCCTTCCGTCAATGCTGCGGCCATGCGTTACACCGCATTGGGGCGGGCTCTGGTGTTCGTCTCGGTCGGTGCCGCCATCTACAACATCGCCTCGGCCGAAGACAAAGGCACGGCCGTTGCGCGCGAAGGGGTGGTGATCGGCGGCGGATTTGCTGGCGGGGCCGCTGGCGGTGCGCTCGCTGGGCTGGCGTGCGGCCCCGGTGCGCCCGTCTGCGTTACGGTGGGCGTGTTCGTTGGCGGCGCCTTGGGCGCGCTGGGGGCCGATCTTTCGTTCGGATGGATTTTCTGATGGCACTTCGAACGTCCCAGGCCTTCCAGGTCGATCGCCAGATGTCGGATGAGCAAGAAACGCCGCGCCTCGTGTTGAAACATGCGCAGAGCGCACGCACGGTCGAGTTGCCCGGCGGCGTTCTCGAAGCGCAATTCGAAGGCGAACGCGGATATCTGATTTTCACGACGGAAGGCCATCCACAGGAAGAGGCGCTCTTCATCCATTGGCTGGACCGGGCCTTGCATGTCGAGGATGGGCTGGAAATCTCCGCCGACTATACGCCGGGCATCTTCAAAAACCCGACAGCCGCTTTGACAGAAGAGGGCATCGTCTTTTCTTTCTTCGACGATGGAAAGCGCTGGTCGGTGACGGTTCTGAAGTCGCCTCGGTGGCTGAGGCACAAATACCCCGTCAAGCGCAAAACACCGTTCTGGCAGCGCTCTAGGCTGCTGGTGCAAAGCGGGGCAGCGATCATTCCTTGAGCGCGGAACCGTCCCGCTGAAGAGAGCGGTGTAAGCCGGAGAGGTGAGCCTATTGGGCCGGCGATTCCGCCTGAATGAACGCTGTCACATCGTCCAGCACCGGCGCAATCCAACGCAGCGGCCACGCGAAAGCACCGATCAGCGTGGTGTGGCTGGCCCGCGGATATGACTTCAACTTAACCGGCACGCCAGCGGCTTGCAGTTTGTGCGCGAGCTGCTGCGTACTGCGTTCGGGGCTGACCAGCTTGTCGTTGACCGGCGCGGCGAGAAAGGTGCGCGGCGCGGCGGCGTGTGCGAACTCGATGGGTTCTGCTTTGGGCGGGTAGTTGGGATGGAAGAACACCGGCTGCGCATCCGGGTTGTCGGTCGGGAAGAAGTCATAGGGGCCCGCCAGCCCGATCCAGCCGGCCAGTTCGCTCGGCGCGTGGCCCGTTGGCTCTAACCATCGCGAGTCGAGTGCAATCATGGCCGCGTTGTAGCCGCCCGCGCTGTGGCCCATGGCGAATATCCGCTTCGGGTTGCCTCCCCACTGCGCCGCGTGGTCGAGCGCATAGGCGACGGCGAGCGCGCTGTCGTTCAGGAACTCGGGGTAGCGTACGTCGGGGTAGAGCCGGTAGTCCGCCACCAAAGTGAGCACACCCCGCGCCGCAAGGGCCTCGCCGACGAACAGGTAGTCTGCGCGCTCGCCGCTGTTCCACGAGCCCCCGTAGAAAAACACCGCCACCGGCCAACCGGCCGCGGGCGCTGCAGCCTTGGGCTGGTACACGTCCAACCGCTGGCGTGGCAGGTTGCCGTAGGCCACGCCGTTGTGCACGGTGTGGCTGCCCGTGGAGGTGACTGTGTTGAGCGTGCCGACGGCAGAGCAGCCGCTCAGCCAGGCTGCCAGCGCCAGGATGCCTACGAAATTCAACCTGCTAATAATAGAAAAGACCATTCAAAAATGTTAAAAATAAACAAATTCTGCTTTTCGTGAATTAAGAAGGGATTTGAAATCGTCTTTGTACCATGCCCCAAAAATTCAATCCTAATTCTTCTGTCCTCGCATCAACTTCTTTTTTGGTCCAAGTGTTTGCTCCCGCTAAAATTTTGTCGCATGGTAATTGACCATCCCTGTATTTTTGAAGTTTGACGGCAGCTTCTATATTTCCAAGTGCATTATTAAATTCTGTTTTCAAAAACCAAAGATTTCCTATTGAGGCTAAAGTCGCTTCTTCCAGTTTTTTCGAGCTTTGTGGTTCAATATGCTCTATAGACATTTCATTTGTGTTTATGGCCACGGCTGGAAACATTGCTGAAAAAAGCCGTGTCACTACATATTGTATTTCCTTTTTTTGTAAAGGAAATTTATCTGAATAGCGTAACGCTCTGAATTTTTCTTGAAAAATTTCTTGGGAAGGTATTTTCAAAGAAAGTTTTTTAACGAATTCTTCTATCGCTTTTCTTTTTCTAGTTGTTTCTGTCGCGCTCGCTAACGCTTTTGCATGGAATGCATACATCTGCGCCACGCCCCCCGAAGAGCGAGCATTCATAAGATTTGTATTGATGAAGGTAAATGTTTCAATTGTTTGAAATATATTGAGAAGTTCTGATTTTGATAATGTTTTGGTATCATATTTTTTCAATGCGATCATCATGAGGGGGATCGGGTGCTTAACTCTAAAACGATTAATTGCTTCAAGAGCAATTTTTATCTCCATCTCATCGTTTCGCCACTTCCTTAAGCTCGGTTCGTGCAGGTCTTTATAGACTTCTGAGTATGTTTGAAGCTCGTCAAGTAATTTTTTTGCGGCAACTTTATTTTTGATATTTTCTTTGATGGTTTTGAAAATATCTTTTTTCTGTGTGAAGTTGCCGTGCGAAATCCAGTAATGGTACAAAAATCCATCTAGATCGATACCGTCCGCTGAAATTGCCTTGATGTTGTCATTCATAAATGACCATCGAACTTTTACATCATCATTGAGCGCATTCTTCTCTCTTATTAGGGAACCTCTCAAAACCCATCCGGTCCCTTGTTGATCGAGAACGCGTGCTCCATCCTTTGCCATGATCACTCCCCGTAGCGCCCTGAAGTTCGACCTGTTCGCTGAGGCCTCGCGCCAACACAAGAG